>WQUF01000368.1 GCA_009785875.1 Oscillospiraceae bacterium
AGTCACCGCAAACATCGCATTTATTACAATCAATTATAAATTTTCCCTCTTTGGTTTCTGAAATAGCATTGAATTTTTTCGATTCACACTGTAATTTGCACTTACCGCAACCAATACAATCCTCATTGATTTTCATGCCACGGAAGGGCAAAGGAAATCCACCGAAGGAAAAACTTTTACGTATTATTTTATAGTCACGGGTTTCAAGTTCATAATCGTAATCATAATATTCGCCTTTAAAGCGATAAAACACAAAAGCACGCAAATCGGGATAACGGCGAATATCTTTTATGCCCATACGAAACCCATCACTTTTGTTTTCCTTTATACATTTTTATCATCTCTAATAGCACGGATTATTTCCTTTAAAGAAGGTAACTTTCCATACATCAAAACTCCAACTCGATAAATCTTTGCAGCTGCCCAAGCGAATAGCACTACTGTTGCAAAAGATAGCACCATCGATAATGCTACTTGCCACCATACAACATCTGAAGTGTTAATTCTTGCAAACATGCTCATTGGTGTATAAATAGGGATGAATGAAAAAACAATCAGCATAGTAGATCCTGGCTGTATCATCCCAAAAATGGTTACGAATAATCCAATCATAAGCAGAAAGACGATAGGAAGCTGCAGCATCTGAATGTCCTCCATGCGGCTCACCAGCGATCCTATTGCGCCATATAATGCAGCATACATGAAGAAGCCCATTAGATAAAATAACAACATGATGGCGATTTTAGAAGCTGGCATTCCAAAGAGACCGCTTACTATAGCATTGTCTTTCCAATAGGAAAAGTTAATTTGAAAGAAGATCAGCATTCCTAAAAGCCAAATTGCAAGCTGGGTTAATCCTGCAAGTCCAATGCCTATGATCTTTCCTAAAATCAAATTCTGGGTTTTAGCAGATGTTATCAATAGTTCCATAGCCCGTGAGCTTTTTTCCTGTGCTACACCTGATGCTACCATGGCACCATATACAATCATCGAATAGAATAGTACCATTATCATGATGTATGTAGGCAAAAATCCATTCGTCATGCTGCCACTAGTCTCAGTAATGGACAGATCAGGAGACGTAAGTGCTTGAGCTATGGCAGTATCAGGTACATTGTTTTGCACCATTATGTTTTTTATATTAGCTGCAGCAATTAAAGTCTGAAGATTTTGAGGCAAACTGTCGAGTACTCGCTTTGAGAGAAAATTTAAGCTTATTTTCCCTTGGGAATCTCTACTGATGATCACAACATCATCGTATTCTCCATCGACAATTAATCTTTTAAGCTGATCAAACGATTGATTTACTTGTCCAAAGATTATATTATATCCATTCAAAGATGAAAAATCAGCTTGAGCAAACTGACCGGTTTCATCCACCACTAAAAGTGACTGTTTTGCAGTTTGAGGTGCTGACATCGATTTTTGAAGCATTGGTGGAAGCGTAAGCAGCAATATAATCCCCAAGAGAAATACCAAAGTGATACCACGAAAGAATTTGCTCTTTATCAGGTTTTTATATTCGTGATTTAATACCACAGAGAATTGCCTAAATGATGAATTTGCTTTCAAGATACGTTCGCCTCACTATCTTTTGAGTCTCCGGCTTTTTCTATAAATATCTCCTCAAGGGTTGGCTCCAGCACATCAAATCGTTCAAGTCCTATTCCTTTATTGCAGATTGCAGACAATAACTCACTCTTATCATCCGGTTTACGAAGATGCACAATTGCCCCCTCAGCAGATGATTCTATATTTAATATTATGCCTTTTTGCATAAATTGTTCCATGATTTTAGCCGATGAACCCAGAGCTTCGTCTACTGCAATAAAAATCTTCCTGCGGTCATATCCCCGTTTGATCTGGCGAAGATTACCGTTTAACACTATTTCTCCCCGATTCATGATTGCGATATTATCACAAAATTCTTCGACGTAATTCATCTCATGGGAAGAAAACAGTACAATGCGACCTCTATTGATTTGTTCTGCCAGCACTTCTTTTAAAAGACCAGCATTCACCGGGTCGAGTCCTGAAAATAGCTCATCGAGGATCACGATTTCAGGGTCGTTAATGAGGGCTGCGCAAAGTTGAATTTTTTGCTGGTTTCCTTTTGAGAGCGTTGTAAGGATATCATCTTCATGTGATTCCATCTTAAGCCGTTTTAGCCATCGTTTTGCAGCAGCATAAGCATCTGTCTTATTCATACCCCGTAGCATACCAATGTAAGCCAGCTGTTCTCCGATCTTTTTCTTTGGATAAAGTCCCCGTTCCTCCGGAAGATAGCCAAAAGTATGTTGAGATTCAAAAATTTGATGACCATCGATGCACACTTCACCGCTATCCGGAGGAAATATGCGCATTACAATTCTTATGGTGGTGGTCTTGCCTGCGCCATTTCGCCCTAAAAGTCCAAAAGCACTGCCGGATTCTGCTGTTAAATCGATACCTTTAAGCACTTCTACTTTGCCAAATGTTTTGCGGATTTTTTTGAGAGTAAGTTGCATTGTCCATCCTTCTTTCCAAATTAGGAATTAGTTTATTTTAATTTTTTTATTCCCTGAGGCATGGTGCTTTTAATGTTTAAAGTTTTATAGTTATCGTAAATCACCATTCCTGCCTTTGCCCCGTTTGGCTTTTTTACATTTTTAACTATTGTGTAATCTATGTTAATCTTCGTGTCTTCCTTTGCTTTTGAATATAAAGCCGCAAGCTTTGCTGCTTCAATTAAAGATTTTTCCGGGATTTCACCTGAATTGTGTTTTAATATGACGTGAGACCCGGGAATATCCTTTGCATGGAGCCAAATGTCGCTTTTATTAGCAAATTTTAAGGTAAGATAATCATTTTGAGTGTTATTTTTACCAACATATATATCTATACCTTCTGAAGATAAAAAGTGCATTGGTTTTGAAGGTGTTTCTTTTGTTTTTTTACTCTTAGTCTTAATTTTTATATACCCTTCGTTAGTGAGTTCTTGTTTTATATCTTCTATATCTCTAGAGTTTTCACATCTCGATATGCTTATATATACTGTGTTTAAATATTCTATCTCAGATTTTAACAGCTTTATTTGCTTTTCAGCCATTTCTTCGCTTCGTTTCATCTTATTATACTTTTTATAATAGCTCTGAATGTTTTGAGATGGAGTTTTAAATTCGTCTAAAGGGATGGTGACTTTGCTTAAGTTTTCATCGTAATAATTTTCCACTGTAATTTCTTTGTCCTTGTTTTTAATTAAATGAATGTTAGCAGTTAATAGCTCTCCGTATAATTTAAGGGTGTATTTCTCTGAGGATTCGCTTAAAATATTTTCCATGATCAAGATCTTCTTCTCGCATTTTTCCATGTTTAATTGAACAAGCTTTGAAAGAGAGGAGGTCTTTGCTTTTAACCTGTCTATTGAGTCTTTTAGCATGTAAAATTCTTCTATTTGCTTTGAAGGGGTGTCGAAGATCGTGTTTTTAGTGTGATGTATATATTTTAAGTCTATGCAGTAAAAGTCTTTTGGTCCATTTTCATCGAAATAAGTTACATAGTTATATTCATGGTTCATTATATTCTTAAAAATATATTGAAGTGTTTCGTAAGGATCATCTGCATCTTTTATCCTATGCATTATTTCATTTGAGAATTGAGCTGATACACCAATCAATGCTTTTGAAAA
>WQUF01000369.1 GCA_009785875.1 Oscillospiraceae bacterium
TCATTTTTAACATAGCTTTCAGGGAAAAGATCTTCACCATATGGGCTTTCATAGATATCTTGAACATATTTATTCTTTCTCACAAATAATTCCTCCAAATTAAGTTTATATTTTATTATATGAAAATAGTCCCATAGTGTGCCTATGGGACTTAAAAATTAGAGAATTTAAAACTTTTCTTCAATTGTGGTAATCTTTAAAATCTTTTCTACAGATTTAAAAAGGCTACCTTTATAATTACATTTATTTTGAATTAGAGTATTGGCTACGTCGTATAGTTCGGATTCAGTAGAGCTTGCGATTAGATCTTTTATTATTATATCCCTGATATTGCCATTCTCTAATTTGAAGGACATTTTTGCGCTTATCTTATCCATAACTATGCCTCAACTATCAAATACGACGAGTCTTGTCGTACTTCTTTTATTGCATTTGCAAGAATGGTTTGAATGCTGGTACTAATGGCAAGGAGTTCGTCAGCTGTCATACTTTCATTAATGAAGTCAAACTTCTGATTTTTTTTCAGCAGCTTGCCCATATCAGAAAGTGCGTCGTAGGATAAAACGAGCAGACAATTTCTTGGCAATTTAATGCCCATACAAGCTTCCCCCTTTTTTCTCTTTATTGTAAATCGACTTTACACTTATATTCTATTCACTTACTGCTGGAAATGTGCTACTATTAATACAAAAAAAAGTGGCTAGTGGTTAGTGGCTAGTCACTTAGAACCTAGTCACTAGTCACTAGACACTAGTCACTAATAGTAGATTTACTGATCCACAATTCATGTATAAAATAGCCATCTTTTATCTCAGTATCAAGGGTCACCCTCTCTCCATAAGATTCGACTATTGATTTAACTATCCAAAGTCCATCCCCACGCCTTCTTCCTTTTGTGGAGAATCCTTTTTTAAATATCTCATAAATAGGAGGGATATCAGCTGGGCAAGCATTTTTCACTACGATCAATAATGAATTATCTATTTCCATAATAGCAAAATCTATTTCAGGTTTTTCACATTTTACTGTAGCCTCTATAGCGTTGTCCAAAAGTATCCCTAAGATCCTGGATAGATCTATTATATTCATGGGAATCATATCTATATCTTGTTCAATTTCAATATTAGTTTTTATACCTCTTTCCTCTGACTGAATTATTTTATACGACAACAATGACTTCAATTGCAATATTTTAACGTGCTTTAGTCTGTCTATACTTTTTAAGTTCAAATTCATGACTTTATTATAATCTGATAGCTCATAAAAATAGTCTTTAAGCTTGTCATACTCTTTTTCTTCTAAATACAATCCTATTACAGATAATATATTAGTGTAATCGTGCTTAAACTTTCTAAGTTCAGATGTTGAACTTTCAAGTGCATTCATATAATTTGTAATATTTTCTAATTCCCCTTCAAACTTGTCCCGATCAATCTCAAGGCTTTCAAGATCTCTCTCATTTTTAATGATATAAAAATAGCTTAAAGTAACAAGTAGAATAAATAATATTAAAATAATTAAAAAAGAGAAGGATCCAAAAATAATATCTTTGCTCTTTAACTCATAATAATAATTTGGGATTAATAAAAATATGAGAGATGTCAATATAAAAGATACAATGGGCAGCATAGTACTTACAGCAGATCTTTTGTTTTTAGACTTTACCTCATAATAGAACCTATTGACAAACTCGCTCATAAATATAGAAAACAGCAATGAAAGCGGAAGCTGGGTAATCAAGGATATTGAATTTCCAAAGCTCATGGATGTAAAAAAAACATCATTTATCTGTAAAACATATATTAAAATGGCCTGTAAAATTATAAAACTTAATAAATAGGAGCAATTTACCATCATTAAAACATAAGTATTTATTGCAAATTTTTTGTTTGTGATGGTTAAATAAATTACTGAAAATAAAAACACAGATACTACTAAATATTTTTGCCTATAATGTTGAGGTAAAAAAATCGATGGAATTGTTACTATTAACAATAAACAAAAGAAAATAATTTTTTTTTTATTATTATTAAAGATGCCAATATTGAACAAATTAATATTTAAAAATATTAGTCCAGAGTAAACTATGGCAATTAAAAATAATTCTAAGTATTCTTTTGGAGACATTCAACTAAACCTTTAAAATATTTATTGGAAATATAGCACTGTTCTCCATTGGCCATTATAGCACAACCTAAAGTCTTGTTGATTTCCTTTATCTTCCTCACATTGACTATAAAAGACTTATGGCATCTATAAAAATCGTTTCCTAATTGTGATTCAATCTCTTTTAAGGTTGCATAAAACTCTTTTTGGCTATTCATCTCATGAACCCTTATTTTGTGAGCCTTTTCAGAGGTTTCTAAGAATAAAATATCTTCTACTCTTAAGTTTAAAATCTTATGACTTGTTTTTACTGTTATTATTCGATTAAATCTCGATTCATTAAAATACAAATCAGAAGCTTCTTTTAGGCAATCCTCAATCCTCGTTTTCATTTTAGTTTTATCATCTTTTAAAATATAATCCATAGCACATACTCTATACTCAAATACTAAATTTGATACTTCAGAAAAAGTTGTGACAAATATGATAAAAGCTGAAGGGTCAATGGTCCTAACATATCTTCCTAATTCAACACCGCCAATATCATTTACTAGATGTATGTCCAAGAAATATATTGCCCTCTCTTCGTGATTTTTAGCAAAATCTAAGATATCTGCAGATCTATCTGTGCTAAGTGCTATCTTCATATTTAAATTTTCTCTCATTATATAGTTTTCAATGATAGTGTATATATAATCTCTCTGCTTAAAATTATCTTCACATATTGCAATGTTTATCATTGTATTTAACCTCCCTTAAAGCGATAAATAAACTTGGTATATTAAATTAGGAGTTCTGTATTAAGAACTGGATATTCTATTTTTGCTATTATATTATATTTTTACTAATTAGTTAATTTATAACTCATTTATTGAAATAAATACATATATTAGTCGTAAAAACATCGATATTGTTTCCTAAAACACCTTTATTTAGTCTTAATTAACATCAAAACATATAAATACGTTTAATCATAATAATTATTTATTTTGCAATATTTCCTTAATTTTTAAAGAAGCCTTGTAACAATCATTTTTTCCTATATTATGCTTGATGGAAACGCTGATTAAGGCTTCCTTTAAAGATATGTTTTCCTTTACCATTTCATCCATGATAAGTGCTTCTATTGAAATTTGATCTTCCTCAATTTCAATATATTCTAAATTGTTCACAACTGCTACATATTCCCCAAGTTCAGATTTATCATTTTTTAAAATCTCATCATAAACATCTCTAACATTTCCAAAATAATATCTCTCATAAATTTTAGAAATATCTGAACACACACATATTTCTGAATTTCCAAATAATTTAGTGATATCTAAAAGCAGATCCTTAATCCTCTTAGGGGATTCGTATAATACAAAGACTTTATCAGACTTATTTTTAATACAAGCGAGTTTTTTATATCTATCCGATTTCTCTCTGGGCAAAAAACCATAAAAAGTAAATTCATCCACTTTAAATCCACATACTGAGAGTGCGGATAATAGAGCAGAAGGACCTGGAATAGATATAACTTCTATATTCTTTTTTCTTGCTGTGCTTATAAGCATGAACCCTGGATCCTGGATGCATGGAGTTCCAGCATCAGATATTAAAGCCACATCTATATCTTCATTGAATATTTTATCTATTATATATTCGGATCTTTCTCGTTCGTTAAATTTATGATATGACATCAATGTATTTTTAATATTTAGATGATTTAAAAGTTTTAATGAATGCCTGGTATCTTCAGCTAAAATTAATGAACAATTTTCTAAAACAGAAATAGCTCTTTTAGAAATGTCATTTAAGTTACCGATTGGAGTAGCAACAACAAAAATCTTTCCCATAATGCCTCCAATTATTTCCTTTATTATCTATTTATTATATACAAAAAGATAAATAAAGGTTAATGGAAATAATAAAAGGAAATGCATAAATAATACAAATCCTTTATAAAAATAATTTCATTGATTATTTAGTTTTATGAGTTCTAAAATATTTCTAAGCCTTTCGTTTTCCTGTTCTAATTTATATATCTTATCCAGGAGCTCTTTTGTTCCTCTGTCTTGAAGTCTTGTTAATGTTATTTCCATATCCGTTTTATAATCTGGAATGACTAGTTTGCTATTTTGAATTTGACCTTTTAATTCATCAATTTTACTAAAATGATATCTTTTTATTTCATTATAAGCTTTAATAAATTTGCATAAATACATGCCAAATAAACAATTAGAAGCAATAGCAGATATCTCTTGCTCTTTATCTTCAAAATTTAAATCAGCAATTATATAGTCATAAAAAATGCTTTCAATTTCGTCATCATCAAGTGGAAATTGATCCCAAATTTGTCCAAAACTTAGTTTTTGCCTATCAAACAGCAAATCTACAAAAAATTGGGAACTCTTCACAGTATCTGTAAATCTAATCTTTTCATATATATCTTTTTTAAAATCTTCCAGGTTTCCATATTTATCTTTTGCCATTTTATAAATTGAATCTGCAATCTTCTTTTTATGCGAGTCTATATTAGTAGCCTTATCGTTATTTAAATCAAATTTATCTATTATCATATCTTCCAGCACTTCTCTGTTTTGAATTCTACCTCTTCCAACAAACAAGAATATAATATAATTTGAGTTATTTAATTCTTCATTTTCACTTGCTAAAGCAGAATCTCCAAAATCTGATATAAATGATAGGGCATCTAAATTAGAATTCATTTGGCAATACTTGTATGTAAATGCCCAGCCTTTTGATATTATGCTATTTATTTCGCTTTCAAAATCTTTTGCATTTTCAAATATCCCAATGGATTTTTTATAATATTCTTCTTGTTTTATTGAACCTTGCATGATGATGGAAGCATTATATTCTGCACTCATTTTGGCTGATTTATAAAATCGTGGTTCATTTTTGTTGTATAAATTATCAATATCGCCATAAATAGACTCATTAATAGAAAAACAATATGCCATAAATGGAAGTAAATTAAAATTCATTATACCACCTCAGTTTTTAATCCATAAACTAATCTTATATATGTATAAATTATAAACCAAAATTTAATTTAATTCAATAATTTATTATTATTTTTGTTAATATTTATATTATATAATATTTTCATCCCATTTTCAATTGTTTTTTGTAAATTTCATCATAGAATTTTGGTTAATAAATGTAGAACATTGTAAAAATATATTTATAAGATTTAATGCTTAAATATTTTATTAATAAAATTTATATAGTTATCTTTTGCTTTATCATCTATATATATATAATATTTTTTTGTTTTAACTGAGAGCTCAAATGGATTGAGGGATATTTTAATTTTTGGATCGTTATCCATAGTCAATAGGTCAGACATGGCGTTATTAACATAAACAAAGCCTGAAAATACAATAAAACAGAATATTATAAATGAAACTAAAAAAAATTTAGTTCTCTTTTTTTCTTTAGTTCTAAGGGTAGTGCGAATTCTATTTCCCATATGGCCTCCTAAAAAAATCTTCATAACCTTCTTAAATCATTGACTTTAATAGGAGCATTTATACATTACAATGAATATTGAATAATGAATATTGGTAATAATGAATAGTATATTGAACTGTTGAAATTCCTTCAATAGTTCAATATTTATCTAATTCTCCTTCATGTTTAGTGTTAACAAACTCACAGTCTCCACATGATAAGTCATAGGGAACATATCCACAGGCTGCACCTTATCTATTTTATAACCAAAATCACAAATCAACCTTAAATCCCTTGCAAGCGTAGCAGGATTACAAGAAACATAAATGATCTTCCTCGGTTTATTTCTATTTATAGATTCTATAACCCCATCTTCACATCCTTTTCTAGGAGGATCAAGCACTAAACAATCGCATGAAATACCTTTATCGATTAATTCATTTATCTTCTCGCCACAGCTGCCCCTTATAAATTCTACATTATCTATATTATTCTCCTTAGCATTTAAGCTAGCATCCTTAACTGATTTTTCAACAATCTCAATTCCATAAACAAATTTTGATTCCTTAGCTAAGAATAAAGATATACTCCCTATACCGCAATAAGCATCAAAAACCACATCTTCTTTAGATAAATCAGCATATTCAAGGACCTTCTTGTAGAGGACCTCAGCTTGGATGGTGTTAATCTGGAAGAATGTTTCAGGCGAGATGTTAAAATAAAAATCAAAAAGCTTTTCCTTAATCGTTCTTTTGCCGTATAACAAAATATTTTTTTCGCCTAATATTACATTTGTTCTATCAGTGTTGATATTTAAATAGATGCTTTTGATATTAGGAAGCTTATTCAAAATCATTTGTAAAAGTTCATCTTTATAAAGGATATAATTAGATTTAGAAACAACAACGACCATTATCTCCCCAGTATTAAAGCCTTTCCTGATGACTATATGTCTGATACAGCCTTTATGAGTATTTTCGTCGTAGCACTCTATATCATATTCATTAATCCACTGCTTAAAGATATCTATTATAATATTTCCTTCATCGGGTTGAATAAAACAATTTTTCACTTCAACGATTGTATGCGTTCTCTTGGAAAAAAATCCAATAGTCTTCCCTATTGGAACTTGAATTTTATTCCTATACCTAAAAGGGTTATTCATACCAATAGTAGGAAGAACTTGCACATCATGAAATTTGCCTGTTTTCCATAAAGAATTCTCAACCTGCCTTCTTTTGAATCCTAGTTGATGCTCATAAGACATAAACATCAATGAACATCCTCCGCAATCTTTAAAAGCTTGGCAAATAGGAAAAACTCTTTCATCGCTTTCCTCTATAATATTGATCGCTTTTCCATAGCCAAAATTCTTTTGAACTTTTACAATTAATACATCTATCACTTCATTTAATATAACATCAGGAATAAAAACAGGGTATGAATCGATTTTAGCTACACCTTCGCCTTCATACCCTTCTCCTTTAACTATTGTTCTATAAACCGTATTTTTTTTTACAGGTATATTTAACTCCATATTTATCACCTTATATCATATGCTAATTCTAAAAAAAATGTGCTTAATTTGATACCTTTGAATTCTTGTTTTTTGATTCTGCCTTGATCTTTTCAATCTGTTCTTTAAAATTATTGATTTTTTTATGCATCTGTGTTATAGAATCACAAGTACTTTTTAAGTCTACTGCTTCCTTACCGCTAACATAGTTTTGATAGACATTTTTCCCAATCTCCAATAATCCTTTTGAAATCTTGTCTTCTTCTTCTTTTATGCTCTTATTTAACTTAGATATAAGAGCTATATCAGATGATTTTTCAGCGATATTATCAGCAGTTTTCTTAACAGAGTCTCCCAGTTTAGAAATAGCATCTTTAAAAGCCATACGTCGATCCTCCAAAAAATAGTTTATATTTTACTCTATTATATAATTAATTAGTCACCTGTTCAAGTTTATTTTTTTTCGTAATATTTTATTTTTTTAGTAACATTTTTTATGCTCATACATAAGATGATAGTGTAACTATTACTTTTTAGTTAATAAAAATAAACACAAATATGGAGGAGAAAATGGATATAAGAAATAATGAATTTGAATTTACCCTTAAAAGATGTGAGGAACTTGATGCTTGTGTAAAGGTACCTTGTGACCCAAGAGGTGTCATTTCCGGAAGAATCTTTGATTGTTGCAATAGACCTATAAAAAATGCTACTTTAAAATTATTGGAAAGAACTTGTAGAGGTGAATTAATCCCATTGACTCATACTTTTACAGATGAATGTGGATTTTTCTTATTTGGCCCTCTTTGCCCATGCACATGCTATGTAATAAAGATCTTTGTAAACGGAGTTAATAATAGATGCATCAAAATCGACAAATGCCAATGCGATAGAGACATTGATTGTTTAGAAGCATGCAACAGAAACACTTGCAGATGTGAAGATGTTTGCGAAGATGAAGATGATGATGATGATGACGATGATGACGATGATGAATGCGAATGCAATTGCAGAAGAAGATGTAGATGTGGCCACAGAGGAAGAGGACGTTCTTCTAAAGATGATAGATGCGGTTGGAGAAGAGAATCCAAATGCAGAAGACCAAGACACAATAAATGCGAATGTGATTTTGACGACGATTGCTTTGATTTTTAATTTAAATTTAGCTCATGGAATAAAATCCATGAGCTTTTTTTATTTTTGAACAATGATATAATCTATTTGACCAGATGAATTAAGGGAAGCTACACCTACACCATTTACTAAACTATCATCAATATTACCATTGGTTAAATTTCCATTAGATAATATTTCAACCTTTGCATCGCTTGCAAAACTCAAAGTTTGATTGTTTATCGTAATATTATTATTTAAAACTTTTGTAATTAAACCATCGACTTCTGATTCAGGTTCTGGCATAAGCGATGTAACCCAGCTTGAATTTTGATTTAGAAAACTCGTGCTAGAATATCCAACCTTTTTATTATAAATTATTCTAATCCAGTCGCCTGTCTGACCTACCGCAGTGATTTTTGTTCCTGGTGGGATCACTTCCACTGGTGCATTATTTAAACTTGGACTTAATCTAAAATTCAGATAATCTGTAGTTGTAAACATAGCAACTTTAACAAAATTGATGTTGCCTATTTTATTAAACTGAACTTCGTCAAACTTTGCATTTAATTGATCCATGGTTAAACTAGGAAACTTGGCTTTTAAATCATTAAAATCTGCATTTGGAAGTATTAAAGTATTTCCGTTTAATTCAGCATCGGGAAATTGTGCTTTTATTTTATCAAAAGTAATACCATCATTGTTATTAGGTAAATTATTACTTGGTTGATAGGTCACATTTGGAACTTGTGCATTATTTGGCTTATTGGTCACGTTTGGAACTTGAGCATTATTTGGCTGATCAGTCACGTTTGGAACTTGAGCATTACTTGGTTGATCAGTTACATTTGGAACTTGGGTATTTATATTGCTAATTACAATTTCATCTTTACCAAATATTACTCCTCCCGGGAATTTTGCATTTAACTGGTCAATGGTTATACTTGGGAATTCAGTTTTAAAATCATCAAAGTTCTCTGAGGGAAATGTTATTTTATCTGCTTCTTGAATAATATCAGGAAACTTCGCTTTAATTTTGTCAGGATCTATATCGTCTAATCCGAAATCTACCCCTCCAGAGAACTTTGCATTTAGCTGATCTATTGTAACATTTGGGAATAAAATTTTAAAACCATCAAAACTTGTTTTAGGAAGCATTAATTTATTCCCATCTAAAACAGCATCTGGAATTTTTGCTTTAATCGTATCAAAATCTATATTGTTATTATCAAACCGAACTCCTCCAATAAAAATATTATTTAATTGATCCATTGTCACATCAGGAAATTTAGCCTTTAATCCTTCAAAATTTACAGAAGGAACTACTAGTTGATTACCGTCCATATAAGCATCAGGAAATTGTTGTTTTATATCTTGAAATGTAATTCCCGATGGAACTTCCTGTGTTGTTGCTTGAACCTGAGTTGTATTTGTTGTAGTATTTATTATTCCTATTCCTTGGTTACTATTAGAGCAGGCCTTAAGCAACCATGATATGAGAAATAACAATAACAATAAACCAACTACTGCTAAGAGAAGCCATAAAAGTCCAGATCTCTTTTTAGATTTCACAGCTTTAGGTCTGGTAATAACAGTACTCTCTGCATCGAATACAATATCAGGGAACTTTTCTCTAAGAGCATCCATTGTTAAATGTGGGAATTTAGCCCTTAGATCTCTAAATATCAAATGAGGTAATACTAATGTATTATTTTCCATATAAATATTAGGGAATTTGGATTTCAAATTATCAAAAGTAATCTCATCTGCATCAAAAACTATATCCTGATAGTTTGCTTTCAATTCGTTCATGGTTAATCCAGGAAATTTACGAAGCAAATCCTTAAAATTAAGCCCGGGTAAAATCAAACTATTCTCATCCATATATGCGTCTGGATAATTATTTTTCAAAGTAGGGAAATCTATTTTAGTCGCATTAAATTTAATACTTGGATATTTAGCTCTTAACTCTTCTAATGCTATATTTGGAATTTTATTTTTTATATCGTTAAGGCTTATGCCAGGTAAGAATAGCGTTTCACCATTTGTATAAATATCTGGAAGCTTAGCCTTCAAATTTTCAAATTTGATGTCTTCCGATTTTTCTTTTACTCCTGTATCACTAAAATCAATTTTAGTTTTGGGAATATCTTGTTTATTTAATCTTACTGTTGGAAGATCAATTGTTTTCTTAAAATAAACATCATTTTCAATAATTTTTGAATTTACTGACTCAATATTATTTATCTCTTCTTGACCATGATTTAGAATGCTTATTTCAGGATCCTTTAGATTTATCTCAGGGAATCTAGCCTCAATATCATCACTAAAGTCTGCATTCGGAAATTTTTCTCTTAGTTCATCTGTGGTCAGGCTTGGAAATCTTAGTCTTAAATCTTTAAGTGTAAGCTTTGGTGGTCCTACTTTTGGCTCATTAATCCTTATATCTACTGGTTCTATATCAAGTTCATCTAACGTGCTATCTGAACCTGCGTTAAAGTCAGCATCTGGAAATTTTGCTTTTAAAGCATCTATTGATAAATTAGGAAACTTCAATCTTAAATCTTTAACTGTAAGCTTTGGTACCTTTATAGTTGGTTTTACTATTGGCTCTATATCATACTCAGATTCTAAATCATCAATATCTTCACCAAAGTCTGCATCAGGGAACTTTGCTTTTAATGCATCCATTGATAAATCTGGAAATTTCGACCTTAAATCTTTAAGGGTAAATTTTGAAAACTTTATTGTTGGAATCTTTACCTTTGGTTCTTTTATTTCTGTATCTAAAGGCTTGATATTTAAATCAGGTGATTTCAAGGCAATATCTTCACTAAAATCTGCATCAGGGAATTTTGCCTTTAATGCATCTATGGATAAATTAGGGAACTTCAATCTTAAATCATTAAGTGTAACTATTGGAACCTTTATTCTTGGTTCTTTTGTTTCCATAGCTAATGGCTCAATGTTTAAATCAGGTGATTTTAAGGCAATATCTTCACTAAAATCTGCATCAGGGAATTTTGCCTTTAATGCATCTATTGATAAACTAGGGAACTTCAACCTTAAATCTTTAAGTGTAAATTTTGGAATCTTTATCTTTGGTTCATTTATTTCTACATCTAAAGGCTTAAGTTTAGTTATTGGTTTAATTTCTTCAAAGCCCTCTTGATTTTTTAGTATTGGCAAAACCTTTGTCTCTTCAAAGTATTCTTCGCCTTTTATTGTTGGCATTATCTTTGTTTTTTCTAAATTCTCACTAAAATCTATAATGTTGTCTTTAATATTTTTAGGCTGAAATTTAGATTTTAATGAATCCAATAATAAATTTGGAGTTTTTAATTTTAGATCGTTTAACTTTATTATTTTGTCTTCGTTTGAATCAAGTACTGTGTCAGGTAAGTTAACTTTCGATTCTTCAGAAGATAAATTTGGTAATATTAAATCTAAATCTTTATAAGTAAATTGATAAGGATCATTGCTGAGCAATTTATTATTTTTAGTTTCAATTTTCAATTCTTGATCTTTTTCATCTTCATCCAAATCAATCATAGATTCATCATCTGATAAATCACGGAATTTTTCTTTTAACTCTTTAAATTTTTCCCTAAGTAAGACTAATTTATCAGAATTAAAATAAGGTTCATGTAATTTTAATTTTTTATATTTATCTTCAATTTTCACTTCTTCAGCTATCTTTGGAATTTTAGGCTCAATAAATATTCTTTCTTCTTTATCATCTAGATCTTGATTCAATAAACTGTGTTTTGGTACTACCTTTATGTGCAATTTCTTCCCTTTAACTTCTGGTCTTTTCAGCTTAATTGAATTTAAGTTAATTTTTGGATGTTCGACTTTAATCTTATCAAGCTTAACCTGTGGAACAACAATATTTACGGGTTCAAAATTTAAGTTTGGTACTTCAACTTTTACTTCATCAACCTTAGGAACATCAGCCTTAGGGATATCAACATTATGGATATCAACCTTAGGAACATCAACCTTAAGGATATCAAGATTAGGGACATCAACCGTAACTAAATCCACATCGTGGTGAATTTTTTCTTCTATTTTATTTATTCTATCGATTTTAGGCGAAATTATTTTAATTCCATCTAAGCTTACCTTTGGTATGGTTATATCAACAGGTTTCACATCTAATTTCCAAGTATCTGTAGATGGCTTCATACTTAAAATCTTATTATCAACTCTAATAGTACCAATCTTGCTTAATTCATTTATATCTTTACTAGTGTTTTCGTTGTTAATAAGTACTTCATTTATTTCTTTACTAGTGTTTTCGCTAATAGGTACTTCATTTATTTCTTTACTAGTGTTTTTGCTAATAGGTACTTCATTAAGCTTGGAATGATCATTCTGCGCATTAACAAACAGTACTTCTTTGTACATTGATGTTAAATCATCTATAGTTAATTCTGGAAACTCACGCTGTATATCACTAAATTTTATACCAGGTAAAATGAGCCTCTCTGAATCTAGATAAATATTAGGAAATTTCTCTTTTAATTTTCTAAACTCAACATCGGACAAACTTATCTCTCCTTTCTCAACATATATCAATTCATCATTCTTATCAAAAAGTGGATTCTTACTTTTATTATTTACTATTTCTTGAATTATATTTTCTTTTATAATTTTATCTTTAGATTTCTTTGAATCTCTTAATCTGTTTTTTTCTATATACCCAGGTTTGCATGTTTTGCATTTTATAATATGGTAATCCTTAAACAAATTAGCAAACTCAATTGCTTTATTGCATGTATCAAATTCTCCATACCATATTCCTTTTGCTTCATTATCATTATATGTAATCTGTTCACTAATGTTTCTACAATATATACATGTAGATTTGTGAATCGTCGCAGACTTTTTCCCAACATATGTTTCGTAAACCCAATATTTCATTCTTTTCACCTCTTTTTAACTTTTTTTAAATATTAATTAAAGAATGGTAAATAAAGTTTATTTACTATTTATTATAAATTTACCAGCTGTAGAATTATAAGTTAATTTAAAAAATAACATAAATCTATGAGCTATTATACCAAATTATGCAGAGAAAAACTACAAAAGTTTCTTAAATATAAAAGTAAATATTTAATTCTTGATGAACTTATTTGAAAAGAAAATTAGCACTTATTTTTATCCTTTATCATATACTATGAATAAGAAAATCAAATAAATATTGAATAAACATAAAAAATTTAGTATAATCTTCATGTTACACATGGAGAGTTGTCCGAGAGGTCTATGGTGCGAAACTCGAAATTTCGTGTTGATGATGAATCAACCCAGGGTTCGAATCCCTGACTCTCCGTTTATTTAGAGTTTAATAAAAAACAAGAGCTTAGGTAAAGTAGGTTACTCCTAAGCACTTATATTCTTGTATTATCTGGTTACTATACAGAAATGGAGAAAGCTTTATGAATCTATCAAAAATTGATATATCTTAGATCCTTGAAAACTGAATATTTTATATATGGTTTATAATAAAACGTTGACACGTGTTTAAATACGTGCTATAATAATCTTGTAAGAAGGTAGAATTAATAATGAAAAAAGATTCTTATACATTTCCTGCAATATTCAATTATAGTAATGAAGGTATAGCGATAAGCTTCCCAGATTTACCAGGGTGCTTATCTTGTGCAGATAATGATGTTGAGGCTTTATATATGGCAAAAGATGCTTTAACTGGTCATTTACTAATGTATGAAGATGATAATGATGAAATACCAGAACCAACACCATTAAAGGATGTTAAATTAGAAGATAATGAGCAAGCGACATTAATTAATGTTTGTCTTGCACTGTTTAGGACTCCATTTAATAATAGAGCTGTTAAGAAAACATTAACTATTCCAGCATGGTTAAATATAGAAGCTGAAAAAAACAGGATAAATTTTTCTCAAGTTCTTCAAAATGCCTTAAAAGAATATTTAAAAAATGAACCATAAGCTTAAAGTTTATGGTTTATTTAACCACATACAATTTATTTTTTTGGGTAAAATAGGATTGTCCTATGTCAAAAATTATTGTAGGAGGCATAAAATGGGAAACGTTGAAAAACGATCAATAAAATTAATGTTTATAGCACTATTTTTTATAATTTGTGTGATGTTTTCAAGTTGTGGAAATACAGCGACAAATAATAATACGGCTAAAACACCTGATACACCAACCGGAGATATGGTACAAAATGAAACAATAGCTCAAAATGCGACAGAAGCACCAACTAGTTCAAAATATCAAATTGGAGATACTATAAATCAAAGTGATATTTTAGTAACTGTAAATGGTGTTAGGACTACAACAAATAATGGAGCAGTAGATGTAGAGGCAGGTTTTAAATATGTTTATGTTGATATTACAATTATCAACAATACAAAAAAGGATCTAATTTCAAGTTCAGTCATGAATTATACACTAAAAGACCAAAATGGAAGAAAGTTAGATTTTATAGTTGCAATTAATACTAATGGTAGCATAGATGGAACTGTAATAGCAGGCGATAAATTAACTGGTGAAGTGGTGTACAAGGTACCAGCAGATTTAACAATAGCAATTCTACAAATACAAACAAATATATTAGGTAAAGCTGACCAGGTTGAGTTAAACTTTTAAATTAAAACAAAAATAAGCCATAGACAATTGTTTATGGCTTTTATGTGTTATTTTACGCTTATGAAAAATACTTTAATTGCTATTTAGTTTTTAACCTAATGATATCAGAATAATTTTAGCTGTTATATGTTCTACTGTATTAAAGTCCTCGGTTAAAAGATCAAGATTAGTTTCAATGGATTTAACTGAATCAGAGATAGTTGATAATTTTTCATCCCGACCCTTTAATTGTTCTTCTATGATATTTTTAACTGATTCAGCAACCATTTCAGCAATTATTGAAGATCTAACATCAATTTTAGAATATAAAGTATCTTTTATTGATTTTATATCATTTTTAATTTATACCATTTCATTAGTTAATTTTGTTTCTGTTGCATCAATTTTAGTATTTAGTTCCTCTTTAGTTGATTTTATTTCATTGGTTAAGCTTTCAAAATATGTTTTTAATTCGGTATCCATGACCTGACCTCCTTATAGTACTATTATAATTTATTTCTTTAGAAATGTATTTACATATGACACTTTTTTGTTTTTTAGAAAAATGATAGTCCTCTTTTATTAAAAAATAAATTTTTCTAAAAATGTATGGTCAAAAAAAACATTTATGTATATTATAATATTAGAATTCAATCTATTTACTATACAGAAATGGAGTAAGCTATGAACCGATCAAATATAGAGAAAATTGCAAAAGCTGAGATGGAGATTAAACGAAGTTCCCCATATAATGAACGAGGCGATAAATTTACTCATGGTCAGCGTGTCGCAACTCTCGCTGTTCGGTTGCGTCAGCTTATCCTACCAAATGAAAATGGTTATGATGATATTTTAACTGTTGCAGCTTGGTTTCACGACATTTGTAATGGTGATGGAGATCGTGCTTTACATGCCAAATTGGGTGCAAGTCGAACCAAGGAATTATTGACTGAGCATTGTGCAGCAGAGGAGTTGGAACAAATATGCAGTATCATTGCTGTTCATGATTGTCGAGAATCAACTGACGAACAATATTCAAACGCTGTCAGAATACATCAAGATGCCGATCATCTTGACCATTTTGGAACTTTTGACATATGGAGGCTCGTAGCTTATACAGCTGGTCATAATGAAACTATCACCGATGCTTTGCTTTATCTAAAAAACTATTGGCCATATGATATTGTAAAATGGCGCAGTGAATTGAATTTTAACCTTAGCAGGAAGATTTTTGATGATAAGACAGAGTTTACAAAATCATTTATAGAGCGTTTTGCTGTTGAAAGCATCGGTGGGATTTGGCATGAGGATTCTATTCTAGATGATTATAATAATTTTTTACATTGATTAACCATTCACAGTAAATTTCAATATAATAAAATTACAGTGAAATGGAGATTTTATGATTGCAACCGAAATAGATATAAATATTGTACAGCAGGTAATAAATAATTACTTTCGCTCTAATGTTGAATTAGAACAGATGAAAAGTGGCGTATCAACCTATGTCTACCGTGTTTGGCATGATAATCAATTATATTACCTTAGAGTTTTGCCTGAGGACGCAAGTTTTGCAGCTGAAGCAAAAGCACATGAAATAATGCTTGAATGTGGTATAAATGTACCTAAGCCGATTTATTTTGAACACAAGAATATCTTACTTGAAAAATCTTTGATGTTAACAAGCGAAATACCTGGTCAGTGTATTGAAATAAATGGTACAAACAACACCGATTTATTATTAAACGCTGGGAAACAGCTTGCCTTGATAAACAGCATTAAAGTAGATGGTTTTGGCTTTATTAACAGAAATAATTTCCACGATTTGACAGGTGAAAAGCATACTTTCAAGGAATATTATTATGATAAACTATATGCTTATATTGATTCGTTGTATAGTTATGGATTTGATACAGATAATATAAAAAAGATAATGGACAAAGCGTACCTAATGCTTGAAACTAAGGATGCTTTTCTGGTTCATGGCGATTTTGATAGTACACATATTTTTCAAAATGACGGTCTATATTCAGGGATCATAGATTTTGGTGAAATTAGAGGCAGTAATTATTTATATGACTTAGGTCATTTTAAATTGCATGAAGATTTTGATAGTTTTAAGTATTTAGCTAAAGGTTATAATGATGTTCGTAAGCTTGCAGCGGAGGACTATAGAAAGATTGATTATTTGGCACTGTTTGTAGGTTTGGGGCGGTCAAAGTATGAGCATTATAGGAATTTGGTTAAAAAGCAACTAGAAGTATTATCACAAAGCAATATGGCGTGTATCATGTGTTGAAAGTAAAAACAAAAGCAATAAAGGTCTGAATACAAACAAAATGAAGCGACAAATTTACGACATTCCCGATTTTGTTTCTACTGCACTTGACAAGAGTGGATTGTGGGAGCGATATCGTGCTCGTCCGACTTATCAGCGAAATGATTACATCGGATGGATAACTCGAGGTAAGCACGAGGAAACACGTCAAAAGCGGTTAAATCAAATGCTTGATGAATTACAAAGTGGTGATGCTTATATGGGAATGAGCTATAATGCGAAATAAACGAGAATTAATTTAATGTAAAGCAATGAAGAACCATACCAATATTATACCAATACTATACCAAATATGTTGATAAATTATAATTTATTGCATATAATAAATATAAAAGGTATGAGGAGATGGTATTATGTCACAAGTGCATTTTCGTATAGATGATGGCCTAAAAGAACAAGCTGAGAAATTATTTAATGCTTTAGGTCTTAATATGGGAATAGCTCTAAATATGTTCATATCTCAAGCAGTTAGGGAACAGCGCATTCCATTTGATATATCGCTATATTCAAATGATGACCCATATTATAGTACAGAAAATATGGATGCATTAAAGAAAGCTCTAGAGCAAATTAAAGATGGTAAAGTTGTAGTAAAAACTATGGATGAATTATTGGAGATGGAAAAGTGAATATAATATTTTCTGAAGATGCTTGGGATGATTATATTTATTGGCAGACACAAGACAAGAAAACATTGAAACGCATTAACTCATTAATAGAGAGTATTACAAGAGATCCTTTTAATGGTACTGGAAAATCTGAACCACTTAAGCATGATTTATCTGGTTGCTGGAGCAGGAGAATAGATGATGTTAACAGAGTTACGTATACTGTTAGCAGTGATTCAGTAAAAATATTGCGATGCAAAGGACATTATAAGAAAAAATAAAAGATTTAGCGTTATTATGAGCAGTTATTTTAATTTTGATGCTGCAATATTCTATTGACTTTGTGCACATTATGGTGATAATGTTAAAAGTGAGTAATTATTTATAGATACTATCTGTAAAATTAATATAATATAAAGCAATGAAGAGAAGAGTAAATAGTCAGAGCTTTTACAGAGAGCCCAACTTAGCTGAAAATGGGTAAAGCATTTAACTATCGAACATGGTCTTTGAGCTTTTGCACCGAAGGTTTAAATCCTAAGGCTGCGACGTATGCACCCGTAAAAATGCTATGCTATTATTGTAGCAGATGAGGTTTATACTGAAAGGTGTAAGCGAATTTGGGGTGGTACCACGAAGTTAATGCTCTCGTCCTCGAAACAAAGTTTTCGAAGATGAGAGCATTTTTATTTATAAAAGCATAAAATAGAAAGAGGGTATTAAAATGAAAATATTGATTGGAAGCGCATGGCCATATGCAAATGGCTCATTGCACATAGGTCATCTTGCAGCACTTTTGCCAGCTGATGTTATAGCACGTTACTATCGCTTAAAAGGCGACAGCGTATATTTTGTATCCGGTAGTGATTGCCATGGAACGCCTGTGGCTATTTTAGCAAAGCAAGAAGGAAAATCACCTGAGGAAATCAGCAGAGTTTATCATGACGAATTTTGTGAGTGCTTTGAGAAGCTTGGATTTAGTTTTGATCGATATGGAAAGACATCTTCAGATGAGCACAAAAACTTTGTAAAAGAATTTCATAAAACAATGTACGAAAGCAATTATATCTATGAGAAAGAAGCACCTCAGTCATTTTGCGAAGGGTGTAGTACAGCACTTTCTGACCGTTTTGTCCTTGGTAAATGCCCAGTATGTGGAGAAAATGCACGGGGTGATCAATGTGATGCATGTGGAACTGTGCTCGATCCAGAAAATTTAATCGAACCAATCTGCTCTATTTGTAAGGACCCAATCGTGTTTAAAAAGACGAATCACCTATTCATTGCTATATCAAAGATGGAAGATAAATTGATTTCTTATCTCAAAGCTCACCCAAACTGGAGAAAGAATGCAATCTCATTCACTAGAAGATACATCGATGAGGGACTACGGGATAGGGCAATTACCAGAGATTTAGATTGGGGGATCGATGTTCCTAAGGCTGGTTATGAGGGTAAAAAGATATATATTTGGGCCGAGAATGTTCTAGGTTATTTATCTATGAGTAAAGCCCTAGCAGAAGAACGAGGAGAAAACTTCTTTGAATTATGGAATGATGATAGCCTACATTATTATGTTCATGGCAAGGATAATATCCCTTTTCACACCATCATTTTACCCTCTTTGTTGATTGCAAATGGTGGAGATTGGAAGCTTCCTGATGTCATAGTTTCATCTGAGTTCCTTACACTTGAGGGGCGTAAAATTTCTACAAGCAAGAATTGGGCGATATGGATTAAAGACATTGCTGAAAGATATGATCCTGATTCTATACGCTATTTTTTAATAGCAAACGGTCCAGAGAAGCGAGATACAGATTTTACTTGGAGGGAGTTTGTGAATAGCCATAATGGAGAACTTCTTGGTGCATATGGAAACTTTGTTAACCGCACACTTGCTTTTATTTATAAATATCTCGATGGGATTGTTCCATCTGGAGTAATATCTTTTGAAATACTTCAGAAGATTGAAGGTTTATATTCTTGTGTAGGTAAACTCATCGAGAAGGGTGATTTAAAAGAGGCTATTGACAATATTTTTGAGTTTGTCCGTTATGGAAATAAATATTTTGATACTGAGCGACCATGGGAAACGAGGCAAAGTAATATTATAGCCTGTGAAAATACCATTTTTAGCTGTGTTCAAATGATTGCTAATATTGCGCTTTTACTTGAGCCATTTTTGCCTTTTTCATCAGAAAAAATAAAAAGCTTACTTAGACTTAACAATTTATGGAAAATTCAATGCGTCCCAAGTGGATTTATTATACCAGAACCTGAGATCCTTTTTAAAAGAATTGATAAAAAAGTTATTGAAGAAGAACTTTTGAGACTAAAACACATATAATATATTAAATAAGTATGTGCGAGGTTTAAGATGGATATAGATAGATTGGCAAATATGATGGGATTTAATATTGAAAGCTCCTTTGGAGATGATTTATTCCCTACTAAAAGAGTTAAAAATGACCCTAAACAAGTTCAAATTCAAGAAATTATCGCCCCAAATGATCCTACTCCTTTAGAAAAGGAAGAGATGGAAAGAA
>WQUF01000370.1 GCA_009785875.1 Oscillospiraceae bacterium
CTTTTGATTTGCTTATTTTAACCCCCGGATACCATTCAAACGTTGAATTTGCTATATAGAAAGTATCGTCTACAAAAATCATGCTCGGGTCGGCGTGAAAACCTGTTAAAACAGGATTTCTTATCATAAAGTCAACTCCTTTTTAGAAAATTTATTCTTTAACTGCTCCCATTGCTATACCACTTACAATATATTTTGAAAAAAGTATATAAACTATTATTACGGGAATGATTGAAATAGCAAGTCCTAAATATATGCTTCCATATTCAGTCCTGTAAACATCCCCTCTTAAAGTTTTAACCAGCATAGGGAGAGTATACAACCTAGTTTGTGATAATAACATAAATGGAGTCATGAAATTGTTCCAAGATGCAACAAAAGCAAAAATTGCCATTGTAAAAGCACCTGGTGCAGCTATTGGTAACATTACTCTATTGAATATAGCAAGCTCTCCATAGCCATCAATTCTAGCAGCTTCGATTAATTCTTTAATCACACAGGATTCAAGATACTGCTTTGCAAAAAATATACTGGCAGGAGCTGCTATACCTGGTAAAATCAAAGGCAAATAATTGTCCAGCATATGCAGTATAGACATATATTTATAATAACCGATTATAGAAATCTGCATTGGAATCATGATCAGTATTAAAACTAAAACGTAAATGAAATTCTTTAACTTAAAATTATATATCTCCAGGGCATAAGCAGTTAACAGTGAAAAATAAACTGTTACAGCACTTCCAGATACAGCAATGAGAAGGCTGTTGAATAACCCTCTTCCTACGCTGAATCCCCTGCCGGAGAGGTTTTTCCAATTCGCTATCAAATGACTGGATGGTATAAGGGTAATGCCTGATTGTATCTCTGCTGTAGATCTTGTAGAATTCACAAGAACTAGCCAAATAGGCACAATGCAGAGCAAAAGAACTATGCTTAAAACTATATAAATAGCTATTCTTGAAACATTTAAACTAGCTCTATAATTCACTTTTTGCTCCCCCTTTTACCTTATTTCTTTTCTTTTTAGGCTCAACGTCTTTACTTCTCAAAAATCTAAACAATATCAAAGAAACCACCGAAGTTATTATGAAAATACAGGTTCCAACTGTTGCTGCGGTTCCTAAATTGCCTTTTGATGAAGCAAACCTCATGTACATACTCATGACCATGGTGAGTATGGAAAAATTAGGCGATCCTTTCGTATCTGTAAGCATAAACGGTATGTCAAACATCTGCATGCCACCGACCAAAGACGTTACAAGGATATATAAAAGTATAGGTCTTAAAAGCGGAAGGGTTATCCTTGTGAACATGCCCATGCTGCTTGCACCGTCTACCATGGCGGATTCATAAAGGGAAGCTGATATGGATGTCATACCAGCTGTTATGATTATAATTGTGGAGCCAAACCACATCCACCATTGTATATAGGAGACAGTCCCTTGCATAACCCCAGCCATTCTTAAGAAATCTGCTGCTTGTTTTAAAATTCCAATTCTAACTAAGAATTGGTTGATTGGGCCATAAAAGCTCAACAATGCATTGAATAAAACTGCTATAGTAACTGGCATCAGTAGATTAGGCAAATAAAATATAGTCCTCCAAAACCCTACAAACCTTATTTTAAGCCTTGTAGAAGTAAACCACACTGAAAAAAGAAGAGCTACACCAAGTTGAGGAATAAAGTTCAAAAGCCATAATTTCCATGTGGTTATAACGCTGTTCAAAAATACCTTATCTTTAAACAATTGAACATAATTTTGAAAGCCGACGAAATCACTTTGCTTCGTCATGATCGTCGTATTTGTCAAACCTAAATATAAAGTGTATATAACTGGATAAATGGTAAAAATCAAAATCCCAAGTATAAAAGGAGTCACAAACAAATACCCATACTTATTTTTATCAATGCTGCTTCTTTTCCTTGGGATTTTTTGTTTTTCTAAAGCATCCACAAAATGCACCACCAATATATTAATATTATATTCTTAAAAATGAATTATTCTATTATTAAATCCGGGAATTCAGCTCTAACTGCATCTTTAAACTGCTGCAAAGCTTCTTCTTTTGTAGCAGAGCCTGTAACATAGTTGTTAAGCGGATCGTTAAAAGCTCTTTGAATAGCATCATCGGTACCTTGCATCAATTTTAAGCTTATTGTAGGAGCAGTTTCTGCAAAAGCTTTATAGTTGTTTTGTCCACCTAAGTATTTTGATGTTTCAGCATTATCAAACTGTGATGTGATTTCATTGACAACTTTTTGGCTGACTACAAAGTCTCCGGCACCTTGCGCTTGAGTATCACCAATTGTAGGATCGATAGCTTTTAAATATGCGTTAGTATAAGTTCCAAGAGCCCAATCCTTTAAAGTCTGCTCATTTAATGTTGCAAATTTGATAAATTCCTTTGCAGCATCAACATTTTTAGCTCCATTCATAACACCCATCCAAGTTCCGCCCCAGCTATATGGAAGTGGTCCATTGCACATTGCCCAGTCTCCAGATGTATCAGGAGCATTTTGCATCAAAACATAAGGAAGTCCCCATGTAGGTAAGAAATAACAGAATACTTTCTTAGCATTTCCAGAAGCATCAGTGAGGGTGTCCTTCATGCCTGCAAACCATCCTTCTTGCCACTGAGTAGCTTGAGCTTCATAACCGTTATCTCTGAACGTTTTAGCTACATCCATCAGATAATCCACTTTTGGATCGATTGTAAGTTTATTATCAACTACCCAAGGCTGCTGTCTATTTGCATAAATTGGACTTGTAAAGTCACCTGTAGAGCATACCATGTATGTGTTCCCATTTGATTTTTGTTTTACAGTTTCAGCAGCTTGTTGGAATTTATCCATGTCGCTTAATAATTTTTGAATTTCAACTGGATCATCTGTTCCAAAATATTCTTTTGCAAGGCTTCTTCTATAGAACAATGCTCCAGGAGTTGCTTGATAGGTGAATCCCTTTAACTGTCCGTTATAAGTACCTACATCCAGCATAAATTGATAGCATTGAAGCTGATCTGCAAGTGGTTTTAAGTCAGTTAAATCCATCAACATATCGCTTTCAACATAGCTTTTTACAAAGGATGCTTCAAGTCCAATAACGTCCGGTACTTGCCCACTAGAAATTGCAGATTGAACTTTTGTCTGATATTCACCATCAGTCATTGGTATCATAGTATATTGAACTTTAATTTCAGGATGAGCTTTTTGGAAAGCAAGAGCAAATGTCTGTAATTCATTGGTAAAGGACCAAATGTTAAGGTTTCCTGAAACACTTGGAGCAGCAGTAGTATCAGCTGGAGCTTGAGTTGTGTCAGCACTTGCGACAGCTTGAGTAGTAGTAGTAGTCGCTGCTGGTGCTTGAGTAGTTGTAGTATCTGTCGAGCTTGTACCGCCACCACAGCTAGCAAATAAAGACAATGACAAAGCTGAAGCTAAGATAGCACTGAGTAAGATTTTTAACTTTTTCATTATTATCCACCTTTCAAAATATTTATTAGTAAGATTTTTAGAAATCGGTTTCCAAAATAAAGATTCTCGAAACCGGTTTCGAAATTCTTTAAATTCATTATATAATACTATTTTTGCTATTGCAATAGCTTTATTTTTTTTCTCAATTTTTCATCTAATATTATTATCCTATGT
>WQUF01000371.1 GCA_009785875.1 Oscillospiraceae bacterium
ACCTTTTCGGATATGGAGTTGATACCAGCTACATCTACTATTGATGGGAACATAGCTATATCTGAAGTTCCTACATATTGAACAGTGTTTCCAGATGCGACTGTAGATACCATAATCTTAGGGACACCTATAGGTAATGCTCTCATTGCACTGGTTGCGATAGATGTTCCGCCTGTGCCACCAAAAGAGATGATCCCTTGAAATTTACCTTCGCTATAAAGCTTAGGAACTAATTTTTCAACGCTTTTTGAAAGAGCATCTGTAGCGAGAGCCCTATCTTTCTTTTTTTGAATCTCCGAGATATCAAATCCACCAGCATCAAATACTTCTTTATTAGAGATGTCTGGCTTAAACGATGGATCGAAGACTCCGCAATGTATAGTAAAAGTATTTAATCCCAATTGTTCAAAAAGTTCCTTAACATATAGAAACTCATTGCCTTTTGAGTCAAAAGTACCTAGTATGGCAACCGTTTTCATGAATAAATAGCCTCCTAACATTCCTAAATTTAATTTTCTAAAATTTCTATTGCCGATTTATATTTTACAATTCTACTCAAAGCTTTTACATCGATCTCATTTAAACGAGTAACATCGGAATTATGGCGCAAATCAGCAAGTTTAACAAGCTTAGCGCATAAGTTTTTGCTATCTTTAATATTTTGTATATAATCATAATATTGGACAGACTTATCATGAGTTAATATTTTTAGTACACCAATAACTTCATCGGATATTCCAAATCGTGAGAGGTCGTCAAAAGTCATAGCTGTATCTTCAACAACATCGTGAAGCAGTGCAGCACAGACTGAAATCTCATCGTTCATCTCTTCAGCAAGGTGAATTGGGTGGAAGATGTATGGAATTCCGGTTTTATCGACTTGTTCTTTATGGGCGTTATATGCAATTTTCATAGCTTTTTTTGTCATATCAGTGTAAATCAAATGAATCACCTTATTTAATGCTCAATATCCATTGCGCTATATCTTCTAAGACAGTAATATCCACAGTTTGAGGGACTTTATATTCTTCCATTAGATCTTTCATGGTACCGTATATAGCTTTCATAAACAAATGGTTTAAGCCTGAATAGAGCTTGCAAGTTGCATTTGAGTGATCTTTTAATATATCTTTATATTGATTGAAATCTTTTTCTACTGAAACCTGAACATCTTTATCGCCTTGTATAGCGAAAACAGGTTTTTTAGTCTTTTTAAGGTATTCCTTTACAGGATGATCGTGCATATCCTTTAAATAAAATGCGTAGACGTGATTGCTTGGTAATATCAATGTTTCTTTAGCTACTTCATCAGACATTTTATCTACTTTATCAAATGTATCTTTTAGTGCTTTTATTTGAGGTAAATATAATTCTTTTTGAGATTCATCTAAGTATTTTATTGCATCATAATTTTGATCCATGATGACTTCGTCTAAAGTCCTCAGAGTTCCGGCTAAAATCACTAATCCTGCGAAATCGCCACCTTCTAAATCGATCCTTGGAGCAAGCATACCTCCCAAGCTGTGACCAATTATGAATATGCGATTTGCGTCTAAACGTATATCTTCTTTTAATAAGTTTGCAGCAAAGATAGCGTCTTCGATGACCTCTTCTTCAACTGATAAGTTCCCACCAAGTTCTTCTACCATCTCTTTGCCATATGTTAAGGAACGCTTATTGTAGCGAAGCGATGCGATTCCTTTTTCAGAAAGTCCATCAGCAAGGTCTCGGAATAGCTTTGTTCCACCGATTGATTCGTCTTTATCTAAAGGACCTGAGCCATGCACAAATACAACTGCCGGGGCTTTAGCTTTAGAATCTGGTAAAGTTAAGATTCCCTCTAAGTGATACTTGGCATTTGCTGCAATGATAACTTGTTCTGTCATTTTTTATCCTCCTAAGCTTTTCTTATATGATCTTACTATATTATAATCCTATGCATTAGGATTTGATCTTCTTTTCTAAAATAAATTATTGACATTATGCTGATCTTATTCATATTATAGAGTAAAGTAAAATCTCTTTTAAGGAAATAGGAGTGTATATGGAGTGAAAATTAAAACAATAATGGGAGATATCACGAAGATCAAAGTTGATGCCATAGTCAATGCTGCCAATAATTCTCTTTTAGGTGGTGGAGGCGTTGATGGTGCTATTCACAGAGCAGCAGGTAGGGAATTGCTTGAAGAATGTAAGACTTTAAATGGTTGTAAAACTGGTGAAGCAAAACTCACTAAAGGCTATAAGCTTCCTGCAAAATATATAATACACACAGTTGGTCCTGTTTGGAATGGTGGCTCACACAATGAAGAAGTGCTTTTAAAAAACTGTTACGTAAATTCTTTAAAGATTGCAAAGGAAAATAGAATAAAATCAATTGCATTTCCATGTATAAGCACTGGTATATATGGTTTTCCAAAAGATAAGGCAGCTAAAATCGCTGTGAGTTCAATAAAAGATTTCCTTCAGAATGATGATAGTATCGATGAAGTATATTTTGTATGCTTTGATAAACAAAATTATGATGAATATCTTAAAATGCTTTAAACTAGAATATGATAATACTAAGAGGTGATTTTTATGTATGCTATAAAAGCTATATATGATGGGGTAGATTTTAAGCCGATACAACCGATACCTGTAAAAGAAAATTATGAAGTGATTATTACATTTATTGAGCCAATAAAAAAAGATGAAAAGACTATTAATGATTCAGTGAAATTACCACGTTCAGCTATTAAAGGGCTTTTAAAAGATAAGGTTTGGATGTCAGATGATTTTAACGAACCCATTGAAGAAATGAAGGAATATATGGAATGAAATATTTACTTGATACTCACGCTATTATCTGGTATTTTGAATGTTCATCGAAACTACCAAAAGAAATAATAGAATTAATTGATAATCCTAAACACTGTATATATATTTGTTCGATTTCCTTATGGGAGATAGTCATAAAAATTAATTTAGGATAATTATCATTTATGAATGTATGTTCGAGAAACTGTGTCTCGAATATACATAATTGTAACCATAATTAAACAATTACAAATTATTTTTAAAGGAATATTAAAATGTATAAAAAAACTATTATTTTCCTTATTGTTTGGTTTATTGCGTTTGCTACGGATGTAATATGCACATATACTATATCAAGACCTATATTTGTATTGCCACTTCCAGGTGGTGAAGTGATAAGCTATGTGGGATTAGGCTATCTTATTAATATCTATTATCCCTTAACAATAAATAAGAAAAGGAGTGTTTTTTATGGAAAAAACAGAAATTCATATAGCTGTTGAACCTATAATAAAAGAAGAAGCAGATGATATTCTAAAACGCTTAGGAATTACAATAACAGATGCTGTTATTATATTTTTAAATCAAATCATACTGAATGATGGATTGCCATTTAATATTAAACTACCCGTACCGAATGAAAAATTCTGATTTAAATAAGATAAACTTTGGATACTACACGAAAATAATTAATTTGTAGAAAATAAATAGAACATATTATTCAAATCTTTTTGCGACTTATAAGAGTCGCAAAAAGATTATCTTAAATCATAATTGATTAAACACCTTTTCAGTAAAGTCAATATGTGGATTGAGGACCCTAAGTGCCCAAATCACTGCTCCTGCAACTGG
>WQUF01000372.1 GCA_009785875.1 Oscillospiraceae bacterium
TAAGGCGACCGCAGATTACAGTGTGAGTTCCATCCTGTTCTCTCGTGACGTAGATCGGATCTAATAAGCCTATAGCCTCGATGCTTCGCATGAGTTCAGCAACATCAGCTTCTTTTACTTCGAATAAGTTCCAACCTATTGGAGTATCATCTATAGTTTCAATATCCACCTTTTCGAAATTTTCATAAAAGTTAACGCCTTCTGCAAAGTTCTTTTCTCGCTTGATGATGGATTCCCTTTCTCTATTTGCCCACATTTTTAAGTCTTCAGGTGAATGATTCACTTTTACTTCAGTAGTTGTGACAATAATATCATCATTTTCTAGCCTATAAGTTGGTCTAAGGTCAGTTCCATAGATATTACCAGGGTCTTCTTTATAATAATTAGCCATTTTTTCTTCTCCTATATAATTTTTATATTTTATTTATATTCTAAAAGGAGATATTTTATTACAAAAAATTAATATATTATAAAATAAGTTAATATTAATTCTAATATTTAATTTTTTGTATATTATTTGTTACATTGTTATCTTATATATTGAAATAGTTAACTTTTACTAATATAATTTAGTAAATAGCATATTTATGATTACAAATGAGTACTTATTTTCTTTCATTTTATTTAAAATTTTGGGAGGTGGTTATTAGAGTCTTAATATTAAATCATCAATTATTTACAAATTTATCCTATTATTATATTTATTCCTAGAGATTGGAATTGATATCTAATTTAAAATATTTAATGAATAAATTTGATTTTAATTACATATCTCTATAGTAAAGTTAGTTTTAAAAATTTAAGAGAGGTGTGCTGTATGACGACTTATTTACAAAATTTTCTAAATCCAATTCTTAGCGGTGGATCAGGTATTATCGCTGCTATAGTAATCTTAATAATTGCCTTTATTGTTGCGAACATTGCGAGAGCAATTGTAGTTAAGGGAGGTAAAAAGCTAGGACTCGAAAAATATACTGACAAAATTGGGTTAAAAGACTCCAAAGGTTCCTTGAGTTTTATCGGTAATATTGTTTTCTTTATCGTATTCATTTTGTTTGTCCCTGGAATATTAGATAATTTAAATATGCCAAGTGTTTCCAAACCTATAACAGATATGACGACAACTCTTCTCAGTTATTTGCCTAATATCTTAGCTGCAGTATTGATCATCATTGTAGGATTTTTTATTGCCAAGATGCTTAAAAATATCGTTTTGACAATATTAAATCGCTTTAATGTTGATAGACTTCAAACAAAAGCAGGAATTGAAATTGATGAAAATACGATGAAATTATCGACTGTAATAGCAAACATTATATATGTTCTCATATTGATACCTGCTTTCATTGCTGCATTCCAAGCACTTAATATTACCGCAATTTCTACACCTGCATTGAATATGTTAAATATGATAATAAATATGATTCCTTTAATATTTGTTGCCATAATTTTAATATTCATTGGAGTATTTATCGCTAAAATGGCTGGAAACCTTCTTACTGGAATATTATCAAGTGTTGGATTAGATGGAGCTATTAGGAAAATTTTATCAGATAAAGATGGAAAATTTTCTAAATTCTCTTTATCGAAAATAATAGGCGAAGTTGTAAGATATATAATCATTGTCTTATTTACAGTTCAAGCTTTTAACGTACTTCAACTCGATATATTTCAAACAGTTGGAAGAGCAATAATAAACTATATTCCTTCATTGGTTGCTGCATTTATTATCATAGGTGTAGGTATATTGTTAGGAACATGGCTTGAAAACTTAATCTTAAATAATACAAAAGGATCAAAGCTCATCGCAAGTACTGTAAAATACATAGTCATTGTAATTGCAGTGTTTATGATGTTAAATCAATTAGGTCTTGCTATAAGCATTGTAAATACAGCATTTATAGTGATCTTAGGTGCTGTTGCTGTTGCTGTTGCTATTGCCTTTGGTATCGGTGGTCGCGATTTTGCTCAAAAGATATTGAACAAATTTTACGATAAGATAGATAAGAAATAAGAAATCATCATAATTTAAAAAAAACTGCTGCATTTTAAGATATCTCTGCAGCAGTTTTTTATATTTAAATTATTAAGCCTCTCTTTGTAAATTTCGTATGAAGTAATTCATGAGCTTTGTGACTTCCTGGTTTTTCGAGGAATTCTTCATAGAGCTTTTGAATTTCTGGGTTCTCGTGTGAAAATCTAATAGTGCTCTTCTCATCATCGTCGAATATAGATTCAGTTCGCTTATCTAATACTGTAATATCGTGCTCATAATAAGGCTGACCGCCTCCGCCTACACATCCTCTAGGGCAAGCCATTATTTCAATTGCATGATAATTTGCTTTATTATCTCTGACATTTTCTAAAAGCTCCCTGGCATTGCCAAGTCCGTGAGCTATTGCAATATTATATTTGTTGCCGTTTATTTCAACTTCAGCTTCTCTAATTCCCTTATGCCCACGAAGTTCTTTAAAATCTATCTTTCCTAATTTTTCTCCTGTAAGCCATACATTTGCAGTTCTTAGAGCTGCTTCGATTACACCGCCTGATGTTCCGAATATAACTCCGGCACCAGATGATGTGCCCATGATTTCATCGTATTCCTCATCAGGAAGCATATTGAAGTTAATTCCAGCTTCTCTGATCATCTTTGTAAGTTCTCTGGTTGAGATTACTAAATCTACATTCTTTTCGTCATCGCCTAATGAGAGCTCTGGTCTTGCAGCTTCGTATTTTTTTGCAATACAAGGCATTACAGAAACTACTACCATTTTGCGTGGATCTATACCTAATTTTTTTGCAAGGTATGTTTTTGCAATAGCTCCAAACATCTCGTGAGGAGATTTACATGTAGAAGGAACATCTAAAAGCTCTGGGAATTGATGCTCTATGAATTTTACCCAAGCAGGACAACAGCTTGTTAAAATAGGTAAACGCCCATTTCCATTTATCCTCTCTATTAATTCATTAGCTTCTTCCATGATGGTTAAATCTGCAGCAAAAACCGTATCGTATACTTTCTTAAAGCCTATATGCTTGAGGGCTGCCACCATTTTTCCTTTCACATTAGTTCCAGCAGGCAAGCCAAATTCTTCACCTAATGCCACCCTCACAGCAGGAGCAGTTTGAACTACTACATATTTTTCAGGATCGTTTAAGGCAGCCCATACTTCAGAAACATTATCTACTTGAGTCAATGCACCTGTTGGACAAACTGAAACGCATTGACCGCAGAAAGTGCAGACAGTATCCAGCATAGGGTTATCAAATGCAGTACCGATTACGGTGTCAAATCCTCTGTGAACTGCAGAATAAACTCCAACAGTTTGAACCTCATTGCACATTGTCTCGCATCTTCTGCATAGGATGCATTTGTCAGCATTTCTTATTAAAGAAAAACTTGAAGTATCTTTTTTGTGCTCAGATCTGTGAACTTTATATTTAATTTCTCTTATTCCAAGTTCAGCAGCTAAAGATTGAAGCTCGCAATTTTGGTTTCTCTCACATATCAAACAATCTTTAGGGTGATTCGAGAGTAGTAGCTCTACCATGGCACGCCTGCTTTTAACAGCTCTCAATGTGTTTGTATGCACTACCATACCTTCTGTGACTTCCGTAGAGCAAGCTGGTGCAAGGTTTTTTCTTCCTTCTATTTCAACCATACAAACTCTGCAGGTGGCAACTTTATTCATCATCTTTATATCATGCATATCCAGATTGCATAGAGTAGGGATGTGAACTCCAATTTGATTAGCAGCTTTTAGTATAGTGATGCCTTCTTCTACAGAAACCTTATTGTTGTTTATTGTTAAATTAATCATCGTTAAACCTCCTTAACCACGAATTATGGCATGAACTGGACATTTAGTAAAACATGCTCCACATTTAATGCATTTTTCCTTGTCTATTTCATGAGCTTTTTTAGGGCTTCCAGAGATGCATGAAACTGGACAATTTTTCGCACAGACTGTACAACCGATGCAAATTTCAGGGAGGATCTTATATTTTAAAAGCTCTGTGCATCTTCCTGCTGGACAATTTTTATCTATTACATGGGCTTTATATTCATCATAAAAATAATTTAAAGTGGATAAAACCGGATTTGGAGCAGTCTGACCTAAACCACACAGGGCGCAATCTTTAATGATGTTTCCAAGCTCTTTTAACTCATCTAAATCGGCCATAGTTCCTTCGCCCTTTGTGATCCTCTCCAAGGTCTCATGAAGGCTTCTATTTCCAATTCTACAAGGAGTGCATTTGCCACAAGACTCATCTACAGTAAACTCTAAATAAAATTTAGCAATATTTACCATACAATCATCTTCATCCATTATTATCATTCCACCGGATCCCATCATAGAACCTATTGAGGTGAGTTCATCGTAATCAATTGGCAAATCTATAAAACTTGCAGGAATACAACCACCAGAAGGGCCACCTGTTTGAGCAGCTTTAAATTTCTTCCCGTTCCTTATACCACCACCCATATTATAGATGATATCTCTAAGCCTTGTTCCCATTTGTACTTCGACGAGACCAACGTTGTTGACCTTTCCGGCAAGTGCAAAAACTTTCGTCCCTTTGGACTTCTCGCTTCCAATAGTTCTAAACCAATCGGCACCTTTTAATATTATTGGACATACATTTGCATAAGTTTCAACATTATTTATATTCGTTGGCTTATCCCAGAGACCCTTTACCGCCGGGAAGGGAGGTTTAACTCTTGGCTCACCACGTCCTCCTTGAACAGAATTCATGAGGGATGTCTCTTCACCGCAGACGAAAGCACCGGCACCTAAACTCAAGCTGATAGAAAAATTAAAGCCTGTGCCTAATATATTTTCTCCAAGAAGTCCTAATTCTTCTGCTTGAGCAATAGCGGTTTTCAGCCTTTCAACGGCAAGAGGGTACTCTGCTCTTATATATATGACACCTTCATCGGCTCCAATGGCGTAACCTGCGATGCACATAGCTTCAAGAACACTGTGAGGATCACCTTCTAAGACTGACCTATCCATAAATGCACCTGGATCACCTTCATCAGCATTGCAGATTATATATTTTTTATCTGACTCGGATTTTTTTGAAAATTCCCACTTTAAACCTGTAGGGAAACCACCGCCGCCTCTGCCGCGAAGACCACTTTTTTTGATCTCATTTATCACATCATCTTGTGACATTGAAGTTAAAACCTTGCCTAAAGCTTCATAACCATCGTTTTCGATATAATCTTCAATTTTTTCCGGATCGATTTTCCCACAATTTCGAAGTGCTATTCTAACTTGATCATTATAAAATGGAATATGCTTATGCTCTGAATCACCTTTTGGATCATTGTATAAACGCTTTTCGACGATTTTCCCTTTAACTACATGCTCGCTCACGATTTCCTTTGCATCCCAAGGTTTTACGCGAACATAAATTACATTATCCGGGTACACTTTTACTATAGGTCCCTCATCGCAAAAACCACAGCAACTGGTCTTTACAACTTGAACTTCTTCTGATAGATTAACCTTTGAAATCTCTTCCTTTAACTGGTTTACTATTTCATCGTTGCCACTGCATAGAGCTCCACCGCATACTAAAAGATGCATTCTAAATTTACTCATTTTTTGGAATCTCCTTTCCAACTATTGCATTGTCTAAAAAAATTCCCTGCAATATGTGCTTATCTATGATTTCTTTAGCCATTTCCGCTGTAACATTGCCATATCTTATTGGATCTTTTCCAGGTTCATTGATTTCAACCAAAGGTTCAGCATAGCAAAAACCAATGCATCCGGTAGATTTTACAGAGACATTTTTTAATTTTTTAGCATGTATCTCTTCTAATAATGCATCTATAACAGGCTTTGCTCCTGCTGCTATACCACATGTTGCTGTGCCTACAGAGATGACGATATTATTTAGAGCATTATCAGACTTGAGCTTATATTTCAATGCTCTTAATTCATCTAAAGATTTGATCTTATCCATCTATGCTCCCTCCTTATCTTTGTATTCTTTAATGATACCTTTAACTTTATCAGGCACCATCCTTCCATAGACTTTTCCATTTACTGAGACTACCGGAGCAAGGCCACAAGCACCTACGCAGCGAAGAGCATCTAAAGAGAAGAGTCCATCATCTGTAGTTTTTCCTACTTCTATATTTAATTCTTTTTTAAATTCATCTAGAACGTCTTGAGCTCCTCTAACAAAGCAAGCAGTACCTAGACATACATTTACTCTGTATTTGCCTTTCAATGTAGTAGTAAAAAATGAATAAAAAGTCACTACACCATAAACTTTAGAAACAGGAATATGAAGCCTTTCTGAAATATGGGCTAAAACTTCTTTAGGAAGATAGCCAAATATGTCTTGAGCTTTGTGAAGTACAGTAATTAAAGAACCATTTAGCGTGCTTAAACTATCGATATAACTGTCTAATTCTGAAAAATCGATAGAAGGTTTGCATTTGGTTTCTTGAGACATTTAATACACCTCCAAAAAATAATTGCTTTAATGTATAAAAATAGTTTGTTAAAAAACAATCAATTATATTATATATGTCTTGAACTTTTGTGTAAACAATATTGTTTCGTATAAAAGGGGATCAAACTTTTAGTATGGCATGTACCGGGCACTTGCTAAAGCATACACCGCATTTGATGCATTTATCCTTGTCAATCACATGTGGTTTCTTTATGCTGCCAGCGATACATGAAACTGGACAATTTCTAGCGCATAAAGTGCAGCCAATGCATTTTTTAGGTATAACTTCGTATTTTAAAAGTTTTTTGCATTTTTTAGCAGGACAGGTTTTATCTATGACATGAGCCTTGTACTCATCATAAAAGTAATTTAACGTTGAAAGGACTGGGTTTGGTGCAGTTTGACCAAGACCACATAGGGAACAATTTTTAATGATGGTTCCAAGTTTTTTTAGTTCATCCAGGTCTTCTAATGTTCCTTCGCCTTCTGTTATCTTCTCTAAGATCTCATGAAGCCTTCTGGTTCCAATTCTACAAGGTGGACATTTGCCACAGGATTCATCCACAGTAAATTCTAAATAAAATTTAGCGATATCAACCATGCAATCATCTTCATCTAAGACGATCATTCCTCCGGATCCCATCATAGAACCTATGGATTGGAGAGATTCATATTCAATAGGTAAATCTACTAAGCTTGCAGGAATGCAACCACCAGAAGGACCACCGGTTTGAACAGCTTTAAATTTTTTCCCATTTCTAATTCCATCACCTATATTATAGATGATATCTCCTAGTTTTATTCCCATAGGCACTTCAACGAGACCTACATTGTTGATCTTTCCGGCAAGGGCAAATACTTTAGTGCCTTTCGACTTCTCTGTTCCAATTTGGTTAAACCAATCAGCACCATTTAAGATAATTTTACATACATTTGCAAAGGTCTCTACATTGTTGATATTTGTTGGTCTATCCCAAAGACCTTTTGCGGCAGGGAATGGAGGTTTTAATCTTGGCTCACCACGACCACCTTGAACTGAATTCATTAAAGCGGTTTCTTCCCCACAGACAAAGGCTCCGGCACCTAAACTCAATCTAATGTGAAAATTGAAGCTTGAGCCTAAAATATTGTTTCCAAGAAGACCTAATTTTTCTGCCTCCGCTATAGCGATCTCGAGCCTTCTAACAGCGAGTGGATATTCTGCTCTGATATATATAATACCTTCATCTGCTCCAATAGCGTAACCTGCAACAGCCATTGCTTCGAGTACACAGTTAGGATCGCCTTCTAAAATTGATCTGTCCATGAACGCCCCTGGATCCCCTTCATCTGCATTGCAAATTATATATTTTTTATCGCTTTGAGATTTTCTTGCAAGTTCCCATTTTAATCCTGTTGGGAATCCGCCACCACCTCTACCGCGAAGTCCGCTTTTCTTAATTTGGTCTATAACCTCATCGGGAGTCATAGAGTATAAAACTTTGCCTAAAGCTTTATATCCATCTACTGAAATATAATCTTCTATCTTTTCAGGATCGATTATTCCACAATTTTTTAATGCTATTCTGACTTGGCTCTCATAAAATGACATATGCCTATGTTCTCTAATGGTCTCTTTTTTAATTGGATCCACATATAAAAGCCTATCTACAATTCTTCCATTGACAACATGTTCACTTACGATTTCCTTTGCGTCATTAGGTTTAACCTGAACGTAAAATGTATTATCAGGATATATTTTTACAATAGGACCTTGCTCACAAAAGCCAAAGCAACCGGTTTTGACAACCAGAACTTCTTCAGACATGTTGCTGTTTGAAATCTCTTCTCTTAAATTTGATATTAACATTTCACTGTCTGAAGACATACATCCTGTTCCGCCACACACTAAAATATGCATTTTGTATTTACTCGTTATTTGAAGTTTACTTTCTAAACCATTAGCTTCTTCTGCAGCTATTCTTAAATCAACATTTCCTCGAACTTTATCTTTAAATGCTTTTAGCTCTTCTAAAGAATTGATTTTGCTCATCCTTGCTCCTTTCTTTATTACGATATTCATTTATAATTTTTTTGACACCATGAACATTATTTTGCTGATCTAATTATAACATAAATTTATTATAGTAAAGTCTTATCTTGATATTGAATTTGATAAATTTTCAAATAATAATTTGTTTTTTTATTTTGTATTCTGTTATAATATTACTAAATTTAAATATAATTGGGGAATGAGAATGAAAACAATCACAAAAAATAAAGAGTTAATAGCATGTTTTTTAGAAAATTCATTGACTATCGAGTATGATTTTGTAGAAGATGAAAAATCTTATTCAAATGATCGCCTATACGATGATTTTAAAAAAGATCCTTATACTTCGCTGTTTTACTTTGGATTTGAAAGAAAATCAGAATACATGTCCTTATCTTTATCCTTTGTACATCTTATTTGCTCTAAGTTCATAAAATCTCTATCTCAGGATACTTTTATTGAATTTACAAGAAAGGCTTCAGCTATAGAAGATGAGGATGCTAAAGATATTTTAAATAGTGTACCATTTGCAATAGGAGCTGAATATATTAATATTGAGTGGATAAGAGATTTTTGGGACAATTTAAGAAAAGCCTTTAAATCAGAAATCGATAAATATGAAGGGTCTGTGGATGAATTTTTAAAATCGCATGGTCCTAATATCAATGTCTTTGGCAGAGTGTGCTTTCACCTTGTAGAATCTAAGCACGAAGATTACCCCTTTGCATTTTTAGCCACATATAGCACCAGCTCAAGAGACAAAAAGGAGAATCATGTCCCACTTAAACATGCTCTATTAGAGTATAAAGATAATAATGATCTCCTTTTAAACCTTCTTTCAACTGTTAGCAAAGCTTCAGAAAAGAGCGATTTTATTTCAGAATTAGTTGAAAGTGGAGAACTCTTCTCTCCATTAAAATTTTCAAGCTCTGAAGCGTATACTTTTTTAAAGGAGATACCTTTATACGAAGAGAGTGGGATCCTATGCCGAATTCCTAATTGGTGGAAGAAAAATTCAAATGCAGCAAGGCTATCTCTCACTATTGGAGACAATGCACCTTCCCGCGTTGGAATGGATGCTATATTAAGATTTGATCCAGCGATTTATCTAGGTGATGAGAGGATAACAAGAGAGGAATTAGAAGAGCTTCTCGCACAAACAGAGGGCTTATCATTCATTAAAGGAAAATGGGTGGAAGTGGATCATGAGAAGCTTAAAGCACTTCTCGCTGCTTATGAAAAGGCAGATGAGATAGCTGAATTAGGTGAACTGACTTTAGC
>WQUF01000373.1 GCA_009785875.1 Oscillospiraceae bacterium
AACAGCCAAGAATAACAAACAAGAATTAAAAATAAAAAAAGTGGAACAGCCTAGGCTTTTTCGGTGGTATAATCATGTTGAGTGTGATGATAAAAACAAAGTAAGCGTCAAATAGTTGGTGTAAAGCTTGCGGCATTTGTATGTGTATACCATAATAACCCATATTTCGAGTAAAGATCTAACACTTTGTAGTGACTAAATAAAAAAATGAATACAGTGTTTGCAATAGTTTCAAGCTTTATAGCCGAAAGATTGGTTTATAAGCGTAACAAAATAAAGCGTGCGAAAATCATCCTGAAGATATAGAATCAACAGTCTGCTTATGCCGTTTCCGCATCATGAGTTATTACTAAGTTCGGAGGATCTCCGTTGTGACCTTTGCGTGGCGTTTTTGGTTTGGTATCATATTCATTTTCTTTTAATACCAGTTTTGGGATGCTCGAAGTCTGAGCCTCCTCATATGAAAGATACTTATCAGACCATGGCAGCATATCATCTAAGAAGTCAAGGTTTTTTCCATCCAAATACTTGGGTACCTGCTCAAGCAGATATCGCAAATAATAATAGACATTAACCTTATTTGCTCTGGCTGTTTCAACAATTGTATACATAATTGCGGCGACTTCAGCACCATCTTTCGAATCGCAGGCGATCCAATTGTTTCTGCCAATTGTGAACGGTCGTATGGCTCGTTCCGTGGCCCCATTGTCAATTGGGATATTCCCGTCATCCAGGAATCTATATATATACTTCTTTTGGTTTTGGGCGTATTGAACGGCATCCCTCAATTGGTCGCTGGTCAACGGATCGGTAACATCGAGGCTGTCGAGATAATCATAGAAATTATTCATTAAAGGACGTACTTTTTCTTCACGAATATCTTTGCGTTTGTCAGCGGAAAGATTTTTTAAAGGCTCATCCTCATCATAAATATCACCGATGAGTTTTAGCGCTTTAGTTTCTGGAAGTGCTTCTACGGTTTCATAAACGAGTTTTTTAGTATCAATTAGAGATAGAGATTTGGCAAAGCGCCTGCGCAAATGCATCATGCATCCGCAAATGAAGATCACACCCGCATTCTCTTTCTCAAGCAAGTGATAAGATACATATGCATCACAGGTGATATATCCTTCAAAATCTTTATAGAACTTGCGCAAATGGTCGGTCCCTCGAGTCAGCTCAAAGCAGTATACTATGATCGGATGCCCTTTAAGAAGTTCGCTTGTAATATGTACCCACATATAACTTTTTGTGCCGGCGCCCCTGCCATCTTTGTTAACCTGGAAGAATGTTTCGTCACACTGCTGGTATTCAGCCTGCATGAGCAGCATGGTTAGTTTGTTATAGACAGGATAAAATATTTCCGTTGCATGGCTGTTCACCCAGTTGTTCATTGTCTGCCGTAGCAGTGTAAGCCCAAGATCTTTAAAATAAATTTCCTGTCTGTATATAGGCAGCGCAAGAAAGAATTTATTATAAAGTATTTGTGCTGAGAGAGATGCTGACGCAATACTATTGCTGATAAGCACGTTCCCCCTTGGTATGCTGTGCATCTCATGTTCCAAACCAACAGAAACGACCGGAGTATATGTTATTTTTTCATAGATTGTAGTCGGAATACATTCAATAGACCGGGAAGAATGCCAATAAACAATGCGCCAGTTGTTCTCCCCGTATATTCTATTGAGTTCTTTAATGTCAATATTATAGATATTAACCGATGGGATATTTTCAAGATCTTTTTCGCGCTTTCCGATGGTTTTTTTCCCACGCTTCCGGTTATCAGAATTATGCCGGGATTTCCTCGATGCCCTGTCAATTGGGACAACGTCGGCAGTTGTTGTTTCTGCTGCATCTTCATCAACGAATTCAGTAACCAAAGGGGAATCAACAATCTCAGCCAATTTTTCTGTGCTTCGCCCATAGATATGAGAGGTCTTGAGTTGGTTACCCTGTATGGATTTATCAAGGGCATTTTTAAGTGTTTTGATTTCTTCTTCCATAGACTTGCATTTATCAACAAGCGACATATAATCTTTCGCCATAGCTGCACTAACACGGCTGTTTTCAATCTTTATGGAGTCGTACTCTTTGAGTTCGTCAAGAGCCCTGGCCAGGATCTCTAAAAGTTCCTGGCTAGATTTGTCACAATAGCATTTTATGTCTCTTGACAGATTTTCACACATTCTTGTAATGCCCCTAACTTAAATATTTTCCTTGTATTTTTCAGTGATCTTATTTAGACTTCCTAAAATTGCGCCCAAATTCTTTTTCAACTGCTGATTTTCAATAGTCAGTTGTATGATCACAGCGTCTTTTTCTTTTAGTTGTTTCTGATAATCAGAAATAAGGGATTTTTCATTACAAGCATCTTTTTCAACAGTATTTTTTCTTTTTCGTCCCCGGCCGTCTGTCGGCACTATTTCGCCAGTTATTTCGTCAATTTTGCCGATGAAAGTCCGTTTGTTTCGTGGCTGTTTCTTTTCCTTGTCCCAGTAAGACTCTGATTCATAAACATAGGTTGTGCCCGTACGTTTATCTTTTAATTTTACGATTGACATAATAGCACCTCTTTCATAGGCATAATTATATCACATCCCTATGGATATGTCAACATAATAGGTATATTAAATTTATATTACATACCTATTTTTAACATATTCTTTGCGCCGTAAAACGCCACCTCTCTTGGCTTTTAAACTTATTATTCTTTTATCGAACTTTCTATAGTAAATCCCTCCATCAGTTGATTGAATTGTTGGAAACTTAAGTGTTTGGCCTCCTCTTCATTGTGCGGCCATTGATATTTCCCTTGTGAGAGGCGCTTATACACGAGTACGAATCCATCGCCCTCAAAGAAAATTCCTTTTATACGGTCTTTTTTTGTCCCACAGAATAGAAACAATGCCCCTTTTTCAACGGGATTCAATCCATACCTTAGTTTCACAATTGATACCATGCCGTCAATTCCGCGCCTTAAATCTGTACTGCCGGTCAGTACTATAACTTTTTTAATGTCAATACCTGGCTTAAGCATACTTTACAGCCTCCATCAACTTCCGCATAAAGTTTGCAGATGTGTCTTCATATAGATCTATTTCAAGACCATTTCCACGAATTACGGCAGACGGTTTTGATTTGTTTGTTAATGATGGTATTCTCGTTGACACAACCGGTTGGATTTCTACAAATGTGTTTGTTTCCGAAATTGCTGGCTTGTTGGTTTTAGATTTGGCTTCGGCTACGATTTCTTTTTGTATTTGCCTCAACCAGTAATAGTATGCATCCTTACTGACATTATTTTGTTTGCAAAATTCGCTTATTTTTAAGTTGCTATTCATTCGGTCTTGAATCAGCACTTTCCAGCGATGCAATTGAACTATATGTTTTTCTGTTGCCACTTGATACCCCTCCTCAATTTTTTGGCGTCGCTTGCCACAGGTTCGTAAAACTTTAAAAAGTTGCGCAAGTTTTTATAGTTTTACGAATTATCACCCTTGCAGCATGCATTACCAACTGTTATTGAGGAAATTTTATCAAATGTTTTTCCTGGTTCCTAGACACTGACTATTTGACGGTTACTGTCATCCATATGAAACAAGAGCGATATCTCATCGCTTTCGGTGTAGTGTTACCGACCAC
>WQUF01000374.1 GCA_009785875.1 Oscillospiraceae bacterium
ATTCGTCTAAATAGTTACAGATTTATGATTGACATTAACATTATAGAGTATTTTTCAAACGGTATCAATAGCTATTTGAAATATGCTAGCTACAACAAAATTTATTAAAATTCTGCATATATATTAATGAGCTAAACAAATATTATAACCATATTATTTTAAGAAATATTTGTCTATATGAAGCTTAGGTATTTATAGATAATTTAATGAATATTAAGCAATAACGATCATTTTATAGTATTCGTAAGAAGGGAAAATGTTGCTGGTTTTATTTAAAAATAAATATTTTAAAATTAAAAAAATAATCAACTTTCCTTCTAATCATTCATATTATAAAAATAAAGAATTTTAAATGGAGGAAATATAATGTCTAAAATTAAAAGATCTAATGTTATAAAAGAGTGGATCTTCAATGATGAAATTGAAAAAAAGAAAAGCCAGCTAAAGCTAAAGTTGTTACCAAAGAAGTTGTATTGCAGGAACGGGATTTCAGCGATAAAGCAAAGGAAGAAATTACTGAAGAAGAGGACCCTGATTTCAAAATTTAAACTGCTGATTATTTTTTTAGTTCATCAGCAGTTATTTGTATATACCTGAGTAGTAACAATATTTTTTTGTATATTTATACTTTACCAAATTTCGAATTGTATTTATTTATTTTATTTTAACCACTTGATTTTAGAAAGACCTGTTTATTTTTACTATGTCCATTAAATTAAATATTGCACATTTTTGTCAATTCCAATCTTTAAAATCATATTCCTTATGACTTGAATAACAATAAGAACGTTTAGGTGTTTCTATATAAAGCGTAATAGTAAAATTATCAGTAACTAAGTTTACTAAAAAATTTTTAAATAGCACACTTTGAACATATGAAATTACTAGTTCTTTTATTTCTTTAACTTTTTCATCAGAAATATCTTTCTTTAAATATATTTGTATATATAACATTGTTGGAGTATACGAAAATACTTCACCCTTATAAAAGTACTCACTTTGTATTTTTATTTCATCTAGTAAATTATTAAACCCCACTGGTTGGTAATAAGTAGCTTTAGCACATGACACCACAAAAAAATCAAAATTATTAATAGGATTAAAACCTTTTTATTTATTTTTATTAACACATTATTCATTCTTACACCATTAAAATAGTTTCATTTAATATAAACATGAAAATAATAGCTAAGTTTTATGCATTACTAGTTTTCTGGTTTATAGATTCCAGCACAGTATATACTATCATCATTAGATAATTTAGATTTATCTTCTGATTTTAATACTGAAAGTGTATAAAGCCCTTCATTATCCTGGTTAATTGTATCAATTGGGTAAAAAACTATTAAGAAAAAATACTTTTCATTATAAGTTATTACATTATAGTATGCTGTAACCTTTTTTGTTATATTTTGATAATTATATGTTTCTTCGACAGTTGAACTATCAGGTTCACATGAAATTATTCCCTCTTTAATGTAACTAAATAAGTAGTCTATTTTTCCATCAAGATCTACGGCTTCATTCAATGCCGATTTTGAAAATAATGCTTTTAAAGTATCTTTATCTTTATTTCTAATAGCCTCAATAACCAGTCCACTTAAAGCATTTGCTAACACATCAGAGTCAACCGCATCAAGCATTCGTGTTATAGAGTTTAGAGATAAATTCGGGTTATCAACTAAGCTTGAGTCTTGAGACAAACTCGAATTATCACTAAATGAACTCGAGTTATCGCTAATTAAACTTGAATTTTCACTAACTAAACTTGAGTTATCACTAACTAAACTTGAATTTTCACTAACTAAACTCGAGTTATCGCTAACTAAACTTGAATTTTCACTAACTAAACTCGAGTTATCGCTAACTAAACTTGAATTTTCACTAACTAAACTTGAATTTTCACTAACTAAACTTGAATTTTCACTAACTAAACTTGAATTTTCCAGTGACGTGTCTTTTAACTTTGAGTATTCTGAATTTGTAAATGAACATGAATTAAATAGGCTCAAGATAACCATTAATATCAGAAAATTTCTTAATTTTTGCATTATTATCTCCTTTCAAATTTACATCTTACCAATTATTATAGCATAAGTCATAGGAATAAATACACTAAAATATTTCCTAAAGGGACAAGAATGCCAAAAATATATGCAATAATATATCAATTAGAGAAAGTATAAATATTTATGTTTAAAAGTATTAATTAACGATTCATTATGCTATAATACCAGGTATATGATATGGTGTTATCGAGTTTAGATTAATGTTTCCATGTTAAAAAATTATGATGGTAAACAAAGGAGTGTGAATAATGCAAAAAAAGTATGGCTTAACAGATGACGAAGTTAAGGCCTCCAGAGAGAAATACGGCGCAAATCTATTGACAAAGAAAGAGACCGAGACTTTTTGGGGTAAGTATTTAGAAAATTTTCAGGATCCAATAATAAGAATATTATTAGTAGCTTTAGTTGTAGATATAGTGTTTGTAATATTTGGGAAAGCCGATTGGTATGAAGCTGTAGGAATTTTAATGGCAGTTCTCCTTGCTACATTTGTATCGACATTTTCAGAATATAGAAATGAATCTACATTTCAAAAATTGCAGGAAGAAGCATCCAGGATTAAGTGCAAAGTATATAGAAACAACGACTTAGTCGAATTACCTTTAGATGACTTAGTGGTATCAGATTGTATTCTATTACAAACTGGAGATAAAATCCCAGTGGATGGAATTCTACTTTCTGGGGATATTAAAGTAGATCAATCCACTTTAAATGGTGAGAGCAAAGAAGCGACTAAAGAAGTCATGCCTTCTGATTATGTGGATAATTCACAATCTATCGACTTTTTGAATAAATATAATCTATATAGAGGTAGTGTAGTAGTTTCCGGGGAAGCTATAATGAAGGCAAATGCAGTAGGTGACAATACAGTATATGGAAAGCTTGCAGGAGAGCTTCAAGTTGAAGAAAGAGATAGCCCATTAAAAGTGAAACTCTCTAAACTTGCAGATGGAATAAGCAAGTTTGGTTACATAGGTGGGGTTGCAATAGCTATTGCCTTCATGTTTAAAGTTATCTTTGTAGATAATCATTTTGATCCTAATTTAATTAATGGATATTTTTCTAATAATTGGGCTGGTGTATTGCAGGATATTTTAAATGCTGTAATAATAGCTGTTGTAATAATAGTAGTCGCAGTACCAGAAGGGCTCCCACTCATGATCGCAATAGTCTCATCTCTTAACATGAGAAAGATGCTAAACGATAATGTCTTGGTCAGAAAGATTGCTGGAATTGAGACTGCTGGAAGTTTAAATATATTATTTTCAGATAAAACAGGCACTATTACAAAGGGGAAGCTTGAAGTGGTAACATTTGTAGATGGTGAGCTGAATGAATATAAAAAGTTTAGCGATATTAAACAGGACATCAGGAACATGTTTAAATTATCTGCTATCTTGAACACTGGTGCTCTTATTTCAGGAGAAGGTAAGAATAGAAAGATAGTAGGAGGAAATGCTACAGAAAGATCTATCTTAGAATTCTTGAGAGAAGATAATGACTTTAATGATGCTAATATCGTAAAAGTTTGCAATATGCCTTTTAGCAGCGATAGAAAGTTATCAGCTATTCAAGTTACTGGAAAAGTGAATTTGACTTTTATAAAGGGAGCTCCGGAGAGGATATTAAAATACTGCAAATATTATTATGATGAGAAAGGAAAAAAGATACTCTTAACAAATAAAGATAAAATAGATCAAAAGATTACAGAACTATCTGAAAGAGCCATAAGGGTTCTTGCTTTTGCAACTTGTGAAGGAGATTTAAAAGAAGATAGGCTTCCTTTAGAAGATTTCACTTTAGTTGGAATAATAGGGATTAGAGATGAGGTTAGAGAAGAATCGATTTCTGCTATTAAAGAAGTTAACAGTGCTGGAGTGCAAGTTGTGATGATAACGGGTGATAGAAAAGAGACTGCTGTCGCTATAGCAAAAGATGCAGGGCTTATAACGTCAAAAGATGATATTGTATTGACTTCAGATGAGGTACATAAGCTTTCCGATGACCAATTAAAGGAAGTTTTACCTAGATTAAAAGTAGTTGCGAGGGCTCTTCCAGATGATAAATCGAGATTTGTAAGGATAGCTCAGGAAAAGAATTTGGTAGTTGGAATGACTGGAGATGGAGTAAATGATTCACCTGCACTTAAAAAATCCGATGTTGGATTTGCAATGGGGAGTGGAACTGAAGTTGCAAAAGAAGCAGGAGACATAGTTATCTTAGATGACAATTTTCTATCTATTGAGAAAGCGATACTATATGGAAGAACTATATATACCAGCATTCGAAAATTTATCGTATTTCAATTAACAATAAACGTATCTGCAGTGGGTATTTCATTTTTAGGACCACTTTTTGGAATTGATAGACCGCTTAGTATAACACAGATGCTTTGGGTTAACCTAGTTATGGATACTTTAGCTGCTATTGCTTTTGGAGGCGAACCAGCTCTTAGAAGGTTTATGGCAGAAAGACCAAAGAGAAGAGACGAAAGCATTGTCAGCAAAAAAATGTGGAGTGAGATATTGATAGATGGAGTCTTTGTCACAGCCCTTAGCTTAGTTTTCCTTTTGACGAACATCTACAGGCAAAACTTTAGATCGGCACCAAACGAGATATATGTATATACAGGTTATTTTGCTTTCTTTATATTGACTGCATTGTTTAATGCATTTAATGCAAGGACTGAGAGCTTAAATTTATTTGAGCATATACTGGAAAATAAGAACTTTATATTCATAATGTCGCTTATACTCGTTGTTCAAATACTCATGACTTATGTGGGTGGTGATGTACTCCGAACTGCCGGGCTAAATGGCAAAGAATGGCTTACCGTGATTTTACTTGCGTTTATAATAATTCCTCTGGATCTCATCAGAAAAATCGTGATGAATACAAATAAAAATTAATAAGGAGATAAATATAATATGAGCATTAACTTACAAAAAGGGCAAAGGATTGATTTGACAAAGGGAAATGCTGGGCTTTCTGAGATAATGGTTGGACTTGGCTGGGATCCTGTAGATCAAAAGGGTAGTTTATTTCACCGTGTTTATCAGATCGATTGCGATGCATCTGTTTTATTGTTAAATGAAAATGGTAAACTTAAAGATAATAGGGATGTAGTTTATTTTGGTAATTTAACTCATCCTTCAGGAAGTGTCAATCACATGGGGGATAATTTAACAGGTGAAGGAGAAGGCGATGACGAGCAGATTAAAATAAACCTAAACAAGGTACCTCAATATGTTTCAAAACTAGTCTTCGTGGTGAACATATACGATGCTTTTAATAGAAAGCAGAATTTTGGAATGATTAGAAATGCTTTTATAAGAATCGTCGATGTGAGAAATAATAAAGAGATCTTAAAATTCTCACTTACTGACGACTATTCTCAATTTACTGATGTGTTTGTAGGGGAAGTATATAGACATGATTCTGAATGGAAGTTTACAGCAATAGGTCAAGGATCTAATTATGGCTCTCTACGTGAACTTGTTAAAAAATATTATTAATTAAAGGAGGCAAAATATATGGCAATTTCGTTGACAAAAGGGCAAAAAGTTGATTTAACTAAGACAAATCCTGGCTTAACAAACGTAGTTGTTGGTTTAGGATGGGATGTAAATAAATACGATGGTGGTAATGCTTTTGATTTAGATGCTGCTGCTTTTTTACTTGGTGATGATGGGAAAGTTTTAAGCGAGAAATCTTTTGTGTATTATAACAATTTGCAAGATGAGTCGGGAGCCGTTAAGCATACAGGAGATAATTTAACCGGGGAAGGCGAAGGGGACGATGAGCAGATAATAGTAAATTTAAAGAATGTACCTGCAAATGTACATAAAATTGATTTTACTGTTACAATTTATGATGCTGAAAATAGGCATCAGAATTTTGGTCAGGTTTCAAATGCTTTCATTAGATTGGTAGATGAATCTAATAACTCAGAGCTTATAAGATATGATTTAAGTGAGGATTTTTCTATTGAGACAGCTATTGTCGTAGCAGAGCTTTATAGAAACGGTGCAGAGTGGAAATTCAATGCAATCGGCAGTGGGTTCCAGGGAGGACTTGCAGCTCTTTGTAAAAATTTTGGACTCAATGTTTAATATTTAATTAAGGGGGAAGCATTAATTATGTCTATCAATTTGCAAAAGGGTCAAAAAATTGATTTAACAAAAGGTAATCCTGGTTTAAAAAATGTAATTGTAGGTCTCGGTTGGGATACTAATAAATATAGCGGTGGATTTGACTTTGATTTAGATGCATCTGCTTTTTTGTGCAATGAAGATGGAATGGTTAAAAATGAGAATGATTTTATATTTTATAATAATTTAACTAATCCTTCAAAATCTGTGACTCATACCGGAGATAATAGGACTGGTGAAGGTGAAGGAGACGACGAACAGATTAAGGTGGATTTTTCTAAAATGCCTGAAAATATTAAAAAGATAGCTTTTACAGTTACTATTTTTGAAGCTAAAGAAAGAGGACAAAATTTTGGTCAGGTTTCAAATGCATACGTCAGGTTAGTGGATGAAGCAACAGGTACCGAATTACTCCGATATGATTTAGCAGAAGATTTTTCCATTGAAACTGCAATTGTGGTATGTGAGATATATAAGCATAATAATGATTGGAGATTTAATGCAGTTGGTAGCGGTTATCAAGGTGGTCTTGCTGCTCTATGTAGAAGCTTTGGCTTATCAGTGTAATTTATCATGAAGTACGAAATTTTATACAAAGGAGCATTTCCGGCTTTAAAGGTTTATTTAACAAGAGGCGAAAGCTTTAAAGCAGAATCAGATGCAATGGTCACTATGAAAGATACTATCGATGTTACTGGTAATTTAGAAGGTGGTGTTCTTTCTGGACTCGGCAGGATGCTTGCTGGTGAAAAGTTTTTCTTTCAAAATCTAACAGCTGCAAGGGGCGATGGGGATATACTCCTGGCTCCTACAGTATTAGGTGATATCATAGATATAGATTTGGATGGCAGCTATGAATTGACTGTGCAAAAGGATGGCTTTTTTGCAGGAGAATCGTCTATTCAGGTATCCACTAAGATGCAAAATTTATCTAGAGGGCTTTTTTCTGGAGAAGGTTTTTTTGTCTTAAACATATCCGGTAGAGGAAAAGTGTTTGTGAGTTCTCTAGGTGCAATTCATGCTATTAATTTAGAACCATCAGAGCAGATTATTATAGATAATCATCATTTAGTCGCATGGCCGAGCTATATGAATTATACTATTGAAAAAGCTTCTTCTAAAGGTTGGATTTCATCTTTTACTTCTGGTGAGGGACTTGTGTGTAGATTTAGAGGTCCGGGGATCGTCTTGATTCAGACTAGAAATCCTAAGGGTGTCGCTATGGAATTGTCTAAATTGATGCCCGTGAAACAGTGAAGAGTGAACATTGAACATTGAACAATGAATATTGAATAGTTATGGATAATTAATATCAAAAGCTTTGCTTTTGATATTAATTTATGTTTCAATTGTTGGTTCATCAAAAATGAGGGAAATAAATGATAGAAAATAATGTTTTTTTTGGTGTAGATTATTACCCTGAGCATTGGCCTCGGGATAGATGGGACACCGATGCTATACTCATGAAAGAAGCTGGTTTTGATGCAGTGAGGATGGGGGAGTTTTCATGGGCTAAGATGGAACCAGAGCTTAATCATTTTTGTTTTGAATGGCTTGATGATGCTATATCAATTCTCAAGAGCTATGGGCTTAAAGTGGTTTTAGGTACACCTACAGCTGCGCCACCAGCATGGATAATAGAAGGGAATCCGGAAATTCTTCCAGTAAATGAATTAGGCATTAGAATGGGCTTTGGTGGGCGACATCACGTATGTATGTCTAATAAAAGCTATAGGGAGCATATTATTAGATTCGTCAATGAAATTGCTGAACATTATAGAGACAATGATGCTGTAATCGGCTGGCAGATAGATAATGAGCTTGGAAATAGCCACAAAGAATTATGCATGTGCGAAAACTGTCAATCTGGATTTCAAGAATGGCTTAAAAATAAATACAAAACCATACAGAAACTAAATGAAAGCTATGGCACGGTCTTTTGGAGTCAAACTTATAGTGATTTCCATCAGATTCCAGCACCAAAGGTTACTCCAAACAGTCATAATCCATCTTTGCTCTTAGATTGGAAACGTTTTTGCTCAGATTTAATTATAGATTTTCAGCAGATGCAAATTGATATCATACGCAGCATATGCCCTGATAAATTTATAACTCATAATTTTATGGGCTTTTACGACAAATCAGACTATTTCAACTTGGCTAAAAATTTAGACTTTGTCAGCCACGATCAGTATCCAAGCGGGTTTTGGCTTGAAGATCCTGCAGTAACGCCTTCCTCTGAATTGGCTGCTAACCTGGATTTTATTGAAGGACTTAAAGATAAACCTTTTTGGATATTAGAGCAGCAAGCTGGTCCTACAGGATGGGAAATAATGGGGAAAACACCAAGACCTGGTCAGCTTAGGTTGTGGACTGCGCAATCCATAGCACATGGGGCTGATGCTGTGTTTTACTTTAGATGGCGTACATGTCTTTTTGGAACAGAGCAGTATTGGCACGGGATATTGCCACACAGTGGAATTCCAGGACGACGATATGATGAAATTAAAAAAACCATTTCAGAGCTCCATCCTGTTATGCAAAAAATAAGAGGCGTTAAAAATAGGTCAGATGTGGCAATACTATTTTCATATGATCAAAACTGGGCTTTCCAAATACAGCCACATCATCCAGATTTAAATTATACTAAGCAGCTAATAAAATATTATGCGTATTTTTATGAAAGAAACATACCTGTGGATTTTATTTCTTATGAGTCTGATTTTTCGGAGTATAGACTTTTAATTGCTCCGCTGCAGTTCTTATCCGATGAAGATATTGCTTTAAAATTTAAAACATATGTGAAAAACGGTGGAAACCTCATAATGACTATGCGGACAGGGGTTAAAGATGAAAACAATGTTTGCTTTTCGGAATCTCAGCTGCCTGGTCCATTCAGTGAGCTATTGGGAATTGAAATACTTGATTATGATTGCTTTCTTAAATTAAGCGTACAAGTTACCATAGGCGATAAAATCTTAGGAAAGGCTCAAAAATGGTGCGACATAATAAATCTTAACTTTGCTAAAGCTATAGCTTTTTATGATGAAGAATTTTATAAAGGAACTCCTGCTGTTACAGTAAACGCATATGGAAAGGGCGATGCTTATTATATCGGATTCGAGCCTGATGAGAGATTAATGAATGGTATTATGGATATAATCTCAACAAACTGCCATATTGAACCCATTCTTAAGAGTCAAAAGGGTGTAGAGATTGTACAGAGAGTAGCTGCAGATGGGAAATGTTATTTTGCGCTCAACCATAGCGATAAGGCAGTTAGAATTATGCCAAACACTGAGTGGAAAAGGATTCTGGGTTCCGATGTCCTTGATCCTTATGATATAGCAGTTTTTTATGAATCCATAAAATAATTAAGAGGTGCAGCAAATACCATCAAAAAATTGTTGCACCTATTTTGGTTACACTAATTAAATGTTAATGCTCATTTCTTCTCTTTGTGACAGGGGTCTTCCCATTTTCTTGGCAACACGCATCAAAGCAGCTTGCGTGTGTAATAATTCTTCCCTTTGCCTTTCATCAAAAAAATCCTT
>WQUF01000375.1 GCA_009785875.1 Oscillospiraceae bacterium
AGTTTTAGAGTTGCAAATGAATTCAAAGAAGCGATATGCCCACAAGCTCTAAATAAAACAATTGGATTTTCTGTTGAAATTTTATCTAAGTCGCATTTAGTTAGAATCCTATGTTCATCTTGAAAGTATTCCTGATTCCATCCTCGTCCAATTACCCATTCTGAAGATTTTATATCATGAGTTTTTATAAATTCTTTGGAAATATTTATAACATCATCTATGCTCTTAGCTTGGCTTAAGTCTATTAAATTCATAAAGCAAGAGGTGTATAAAATATGTAGATGAGAATCATTAAAACCAGGGACAACACATCTTCCATTTAAATCTATAATCTCAGCATCTTGGGACTTAAATTTTAATATTTCCTCACTTGTACCAGTTTCAGCTATTTTATTATCCTTTATATAAACTGCTTCCACCACATCGCATTCTGAACACATGGTGTGAATTGATCCATTAAATAAAATTTTATCCATTAATTTTTCTCCTTATTCGTATATCTAAAAATAAAATAAGCAGGTATACCCACTACGAAATTAAGAACGAGACCCAAAAGTGAAAAATATAATTCGCTAGTTAAAGTGCTGAATAAAATGAAACCTATTGAAATAAGCGCAATTATTGGCATAATAGGATAGCCAATAACCTTATATGGTCTTTCTAAATTAGGATATTTTCTTCTAAGTATAATAACTGAGATAATTGTAAGAGCATTAAAAGTCCATGAAGAGAATACAACCATAGTAGTAAGTTGACCAAAATTTCCTATTAAAATAAAAATTATTGAAACAACTGCTGATGCAATAAGTGCATTTACAGGAGTCTTATATTTTGGGTGGAGCTTTCCAAAGGGTTTAAAAAATACTTTTTCTTGAGCCATAGCATAATAAGTCCTTGGGAAAACTAAAACACAGCCATTTAATGCTCCTAAAATAGATATTAAAATGCCAACTGCAACTATGCTCCCACCGATATTGCCGATCAATACTTTGGCAGCATCACCAGCAGGATTTTGGCTGGCAACTATTGTGTCGATTGGCAAGATTCTAAATAATGCAAAATTAAATATGGTATAGATCAAAGTTACACCGACTATAGCTATTGTAATGGAAAGAGGTATATTCCTTTTAGGGTTTTTAATTTCTTCAGCAACTGTATTTAAATTCATCCAACCCTCATATCCCCATAAAGCCATGATCAAAGCTAATGCTATTCCTGGAGCAGGATTTTGTGGAAGATTTGCTAAGGAAAAGTTTGCCCCTGATCTACTGATCCAAACTCCTATGAGGATTATTAAAGCTAAAGGCACCAATTTACCGACCATTGTTATATTTTGAAAGATACTGCCTAGTTTAACTCCTAAGCAATTGATTACTGTGAGAATTATTACAAGTCCAATAGCGATTACTTTAACTGCTACAGGGGAAAGTGTGTAAAAAAACCCTAAGAATCCAGTAAATCCAACTGCTATTGCAGCAATAGAACCGGAACTTCCAACAACAAAGCCTGAAAATCCAGATAAAAAGCCAACAGCACTTCCATAAGCCTTTGTAAGATAGACATAGCTTCCACCTGCTTTAGGAATACTTGCTCCAAGTTCACCATAACATAAACCAGCCAGTAGAGTTACGATTCCTGCAATAAACCAGACTAAAACAGTCAAAAGTGGATTTGAATAAGCAGCTTTTAAAGCGTTAGCTGAAGATAGAAATATTCCTGTACCTATCATTATACCAGCTATAATAGATACACCACTGAAGAGACCAATTTCCTTTTTAAATTCTGTCTTCCCTGATTCTAAATTTACTTGTTTCTTTTGAACAGCCATTTTGCATCCTCCTAAAAAATTTTATGATAAATAAAAAACACCTGATAAGTATCAAGTGTTAAAAACAATACATTGATACCATCACTTGCCCATGAGATAGCTCAACAGTAAATAGTGGCAAAATATATACTGACAGCCCTGCACCTATTAAATGCAGGTCCAGCATTAAGTTTTAGCTTCTTAACGCTTCGGCATAAATTCCTTTCAGTTTGATTCATAGATTGCTAACCTCCACAAACTTACTATTAATTTATGCTCCTCTACCCCATAAAGTTAATGAGGTATATATTAAATTTACGACGTGATTCAACACGCCAAATTTACCTAAATATACAACAGAATAACTGAAAAGTCAATGAAGTTTTAAGCTTGATTCAGATTTAGTTGATACTTTTTCTGATCTTTTTTTGAAACTTGCTGATTTATTTTAAAAAATAAAGAATCAAATCAGATGGACACACAAAAAAAGTCATGTGTCCATCTATTTTTACTATTTTAAAATAAATCTGAATGGGAGCCTGTGCGTGATGCGGTTAGAATGAGATTTTTCTTATCTACTAAGTAAATGAGAAGCCAATCCGATTGTATATGACATTCTCGAAATCCTGAATAATCACCAGACAATTCATGATCGAAGTGCTTAGGGTCTAATGGCTCTTGTTTGCGTATTGTTTGTATGACATCATCCAATAAACTTATATTTAATCCACGCTTAATCATGTGCTTGAGATCTTTGCGGAACTGTGTGGTCTTTTTCAACTCTAATAAGGTTAATTCTGGCATGTTCAAACTTCGGAATCCTCTGAATCCTTAGAATCTAATTCTGCAATCATTTCTTGTATAGAAGAATAAGATTTCACATTGATTTTACCGCTTGAAATATCTCGTGCTTCTTGCATGGCTGCTAATGTTTTCTCATTGTACTTTGGTAATGTCATATCAAAAGGCATTCCACCGACAATCATGACCTTGTGCAAAAAAATGTTCACTGCGTCCGCAATGGTAATGCCGAAATGAGAAAAAATACCATCAACGGCTGATTTCACTTCTGGGTCAATACTGATATTTAAATTTGCTGTTTTAGCCATTTCAATCACCTCATATATAATATACACAATTTTGACTACAAATGCCATACTATTCGATATGAATTTTTACAGATATTAATTTTAGTATACTCTATATTATAATGAAATGTTAAAATATAATTAACTTTTACTACTTTACCTGAAATATAGCAATGAATAAAGATACAGCATATGTTATATTAGAGTCTAAATAAAAAGAAATGGATGGGGAAAATGAAGCTAAAAAAATAGATCTCGTTAATGCGGGATCTATTTTTACCAATTTATTAAATTTTTAAAATTTGAGCTAAATCTTTTTCTGGAGTGCTGATCAGATGAAGGTCAAATTTTTCAACGATTAAATTCAGCACATCATCAGAAAAGAAAGCTGGAGCACTTGGTCCAATATAGATATTCTTAATTCCAAGTGATAGCAATGTTAATAGAATACATACAGCTTTTTGCTCATACCATGAAAGTACCAAAGTCAAAGGTAAATCGTTCACTCCACAATTGAAGGCTCCAGCAAGTGCAACAGCAACCTGAACTGCTCCATAGGCATCGTTACATTGTCCCATGTCTAGAATTCGTGGGAATGGTCCAATCATACCTGCATCAAAGTCATTGAAACGGTATTTACCACATGCAAGGGTCAATACCACTGTATCCTTTGGAGACTGTTTAACAAATTCTGTGTAATAATTTCTTCCTGGACGTGCACCATCGCAGCCGCCAACT
>WQUF01000376.1 GCA_009785875.1 Oscillospiraceae bacterium
CACGAGCCAGCATCCTTGCAATTGTTAAATTTAAATGCCCTTTATTCACTAAATCCATTGCTGTATCTGATAATCCTCTCAATGCTAAATAATTATTCACGGTATTCCTCGTTACACCAGTCTTTTGCGCAATGACCTCAGCGACATTGTATTCGTTACGATACACCTTATTTTTAGATAGAATAGTATCTAAAATAAATATAGATTTTATTCGGTCTTCTAAAGATACCTTTCGATATTTTAAATTGCTGGCTATTATCAAGCCTTGGATCATCATAGGATCGGTTTTGCCTAACAGAATGCAAGGTACGCTTCGGAATCTATCATCTTTGCTGTTGGCATAGAGGCTCCTTAAAGCTAAAAGTCTATTTCTTCCACATACAACAGTGTATTTTTCATCTGATTCTCGTTTAGTCACAACGAGTGGAGTTACTACCCCAAAAATTTCTATTGAAGAGACGAGGTCCAAGAATTCTTCGTTGTCAGGGAAAGAAAAGAAATTAATTGTAGTATCCATTTCTTCTAAATCATATAAATCGATCTGGTCTACTGTTTTTGAAAACTGCAGCTTATCAAAAGAAATCAAATTCTTTCTAATCTCATCTCTATTATTTATTATTCCATCTTGTTTTAACTCATTTAAAAGATTTAAATCATATTCTTCTAAGGTAATCTTTTCATCATAAGACATATTATAATCTCCTTTAAAATATAAATTCTACTATTTATCTATATTCGGTATTAATAATATTTATGATACTTTTGTTCAATAAAATAGAGCTTAAGACATTTATTTGGAGGTTTTCTTTATCCCAATTACAGCATAAATAATTGATAATTGATTTATGTGATGTCTTATGCTACACTTTTCATACAAGGGGGGTATAAAATGCTTGAAGTTAGAAATTATGACGAACCCATATATGATGATCACACAAAAGTGATTAAGGAGATCATCGATGGTAAAATCTATTATATGTCTGGTGGCACTTCTTTACACGAAATGATCATAAGAAGGTTAAGAGATGAGTTTATTAAATATTTTATCAAAATTGGTGATGAAAAATGCATAGTGTATACAGAAGGATTGGATATTTATTTAGATCCTAAGAATAAAAAAAATTATGTAGAACCTGATATATCTATAATATGTGATGAATCAAAGTTTTTTAAAAACGGATATAAAGGGGAACCAGAATTGATAGTGGAAGTTGCTTCTAGAGATACTAGAGCAAGGGATAGAGGCATAAAATATAGATCATATGCGGAATATGGTGTAAAAGAGTATTGGTTAATTGAGCCAAAATTTAAATCCATTGAACAATATATATTAGATAATGGCGTATATATTTTTAGGACTATGGTCACTTTATTCGATAAAGATGAGTTAACCGAAGATGAAACGAAAATAAAATCCACTACATTCGAAGGGTTGGATATAGATTTAAATAAGATCTTCAAAAAAGGAGACGAGGCATTTTTAAGCATAGGATTCGACGATTAGCTTCTATTTAAAGAGAGGAGATTTTTTTATATGATTGATGAACGAATTAACCTGTTAAGGAATAAAATGATAGAAAGGAATATTGATTACTATATAGCAATAGATAGTGATTATCATAACAGCGAACACGTTGATCCACATTTTAAAGAGAGGTCATTTTTGACTGGTTTTACTGGATCCGCCGGAGTTATAATAGTTTCAAAAGATGAAGCATGCCTTTTTACAGATGGTAGGTATCACATTCAAGCTGAAGAGCAAATTAAAGGTTCCAGCATAAAATTATATAAAGTGGGACTTGAAGGAGTTATAAATCATTTAGATTATTTAAAGCAAAATGTTAAAGATGGTGATACAGTTGGTTTTGATGGAAGATGCTTTAGCTTAAACGATTTTGAAAGGATAAATGAGCAATTTAAAGGCAAAGATGTAAAAACTAAAATCGATTTTGATCTTGTAGGAGAAGTTTGGCATGATAGACCAGATGTATTTAAAGGCAGTGCATTTTCACTGGATTTAAAATATTGTGGCAAAACTCGAGAAGAAAAGCTCAAAGATGTAAGGTGTAAAATGGAAGAACTTAATGCATCCCATTATGTTATATCTTCTTTAGATGATATCGCTTGGCTTTTAAATATAAGAGGGAACGATATCCCACATAACCCAATTGTTGTAAGCTTTCTATTAATAGATAGAGATGATGTTTTCTTTTTTGTAGATGGCGATAAGATCTCTGATGAAATTTCTTTAGAGCTTAAAAAAGCAGGAGTAAAATTAAAAAAATATGGAGATATCTACGATTTTATTGAGAGCATCAAAGAAGGATCGATTTTATTTGATAAATCAAAGACTAATTGTAAATTAGTTAATTCTATTGATAAAAATGTAAAAAAGATCATGCTAAGAAATATTACTACAGATATGAAGTCCATTAAAAATGAAGTTGAGATTAAAAATATTAGAGAAGCAGAGATTAAAGATTGTGTAGCTTTTGTTAAATTTTTCTCATATCTTGAAGACCACATAGAAAAAGATACTATAACTGAACTTGATGTCTCAGATCTTCTCTTAAAGTTTAGAAAAGAGCAGGAAGGTTTTATAGAGCTAAGCTATGAGACAATAGCCGGATATATGGAGAATGCAGCTTCTGCTCATTATCAGGCAACAAGTGAAAAATACAGCGTATTAAAACCTGAGGGATTTTTATTGATCGATTCAGGAGGTCAATATTACGGTGGAACTATAGATATAACGAGGACCATTTCATTAGGCAAAATTTCAGATGAAATGAAGAGAGACTTTACTTATGCGCTTAAAGCGTTGATAAATCTTTCACGCACAAAATTTTTAAAAGGTACAAATGGTATATCTTTTGATATGATGGCAAGATCGGTTTTATGGAATTATGGTTTAGATTATAAACATGGTACAGGTCATGGCTTAGGGTTTATGTTAAATGTACACGAAGGACCTCAAAGCTTTTCCTTAAGAGCAGATCCTAAAGTCTATATAGAACCTGGAATGGTTACAACAAACGAACCTGGTATCTATAAGGAAGGCAAATATGGAATTAGACACGAAAGCGATTTATTAGCAGTTTTAATAGGCAAAAATGAATATGGAGATACGTTTATGGAATTTGAAACTTTGACATATTGTCCATTTGATCTAAAATCCATCGATAAAAAATATCTTAATTCAGATGAGATAAATTGGTTAAACGAATATCATAAGAAGACCTATGAGCTTTTAAGTCCATTGCTTGAGGGTAGAGACTTGGATTGGCTTAAAAGGGCAACTGTTCCGCTTTATGTTTAAAGAAAAAATATGCGAAGATTTATCAGACAGCGATATTTTAATAGATGTCAGAAGCCCAAAAGAATACAACGAAGCTCATATAACAGGTGCAATTAATTTACCGATTTTAACAGATGAGGAGAGAGAAGAGGTTGGCACAATATATACAAAAAATACTGAAGAAGCAAAGCTTTTAGCTGTGAAATATGGATCGAATAAGATTTTTGATCTTTTTAAAAGCTTTGTTTCCTTATATGAAAAAGATAAAAATATCATCTTATATTGCGCTAGGGGTGGCATGAGAAGTTCATGCCTTGCTTCCATGATAGATTCACTTGGTTATAGAGTGTTTAAACTAAAAGGCGGATTTAAAGCCTATAGGAATTTTATAATCGCTTCTATTCCAAAGGTCAATGAAAATATCAAATATGTAATGCTACATGGTAAAACTGGTGTTGGAAAGACGATATTGCTTAAAAGATTAAAGGAATCAGGTTTCGATACGTTAGATTTTGAAGAGGCAGCAAACCATCGTGGATCTGCACTTGGCTCCATTGGTCTTGGCAAATGCAATTCTCAAAAATATTTTGAATCCTATATATATGAAAGCTTAAAAAATAGGATGAGCAATTTAGTGTTCGTTGAAGCAGAGAGCAAAAGGGTTGGCAATTCTTTTATTCCAGATTCAGTAGAAAATTCAATGGAGGAAGGTTTCCATATACTCATTGAGTTACCTATGATGGAAAGAATAAAAATCCTAAAGGAAGAATATTTAAACTTTGAGAATGTAGATGAAGAGATTAAAGAATCAATCATAAAATCAAGCAAGAATTTAGGCATTAAATTAACGACTAGATTGTTAGATTTATTAAGCACTAAAAACTACGATGAATTTATTGAACTGATAAATATAAAATACTATGATCCGCTATATGAAAAGAGCATTAAGAAGTATGATTACGATTTAAAGATATATTCCATAGATAACGCAATAGATCAAATAATTAATTTTATCCGCCACCAATACCAATAGAGGTGGCGGTTTTAAAGAGTATTGAGATCATAAAATTTAGAGTGTCAACTAAATGAAATGCACCGAATTAAACCAGGTATGTATCTTCATCTAAGTAACAATTTCCTGGATAGTTCGATCATTAAGAATAAATCTGGGATTTTTTTAATGCTCATTTTAATGATTAAATTATCCTTTAATAATATGTGTAAGATGCTGTCCTTTATGTAAAGCTCATCTATGTCTGAAAATTTAATGTCTTTATCTTTGAATATATAGCGGTCACCAGAAATGCTTATTTCGCCAAATTTCACGCTGCCATCTTTTAACAGAGAATCGTTCAATTTTTCCAAATTCTGCATAGTAAACACATCATTTATATCTTCATTTAGCTGTGCAAAATTTTTTATCAATCCACTTTTTAGGAGGATTTTTTTGCCGTTATTTAAAAGGATCTTAAGGGATATGTCCATGTTTTTTTCTCCAACAGTAACCAAGTACTTGTTGGATAAATTATAGTATTTAAAAGTATCGTAGTAAATGCTCTTTATATCTTCTATTGGATATCGAAAATTAATTCCAAGGGTTTTATAGACAAATCCTCTTTCAAATACGATAAAACTTCTTGTTAAATTTATTAAATGAAAAAGGATGATAAATACAAAAACAATACTTGACACCAGCAAAATTATGATGAGCGGAATAATATCAATTTTATTTTTGGCTTTATTAAATACATCTATACCATAAATAATAATAAAAGCTAAAATTGAGCCTATGCCAATTATTGAAATTAAAGATACATTTTTTTTAAATGTGTACGAATTAATTTTTTTGCCAAAGGATCTAACCATAAATGTACCTCGAACTATAAATTAAATTCTAGTTTAGTAACACTGCATCGTTAGGGATTAGACCATCTTGAAAATCAAGCACTTGATCTTCATTATTTAAATCCATTATGAATGGTACCCATGTTCCTCCTCTATCTAAAACAGCACTATAGCATTTTCCGTGTATTTTTTTAGAAGAGAATTGCCATAAAATATGGAATCCATCTTCATTTGTAAAGCCTTCATTGTTTGATTGAATGATAGCTGAAGACAATTGTTTAAATATGAAACTTTGAATGGCTGAAAGCACTTCAAAACCAGAAAATTGAGAAATTTCCGGAAATATTTCAATTGCATAAATTACATTTATTTCATCAAGATAATCTTGAAGCCATTCAGCAGATGAAGTAGGAGCAGCTTTCTTTAAAATTTTTTTAAAATCCTTTAATTCCTTTTTTGCAATAGGATCGTCTTTTTTATTATCTCTTTCAATAAAAAATATTTCTGTTCCATCGCATTGAACGGATACTTCCTTCCACTGAGCTTCTGTACCAAATTCAAGCTTAAGAGAGCATTTTAAATTTTTTAAATATAAATAATTTCTTATATCGTTAAGTGGTACATATTTTTCATCTTTTGTTAAAATTCTTACAATTTGACCCATGACTTATCTCCTCTAACATAAAATAATATTATTTCTTAAATATATACTTATATTTACAAAATTAAAATATATAAATTTAATTTTATTAATTTTTGATCATAAAACTAGTTTGTCAACTTATTGACACATATTTATACATGAACTATAATGTAAAGAAAAATGCATGATTGCATAATCCCATATTTATATAATTTCAAATTAAAATTTATTTATACAAAAATATTTGATAAATCAAAATGTTTATAATAAAAATTTACTAAAATTAAAATAATTATAGCATATTTTTTTGTTATTTTAAATTTAAACTCTTAAAATTGTTATATGTTATAATTAAAAAATAAATGGAGGTGTATCACTTGAAGGTTATAAAGATTACACCAAGTAAATTGAAAGGTGAAATTACATTGCCTTCATCAAAAAGCTTTTGCCATAGGACTATTATTGCTTCTGCTCTTTCAAAGGATGTAAGTACGATATTTAATACAAATATATCAAAAGATGTTGAAACTACCTGTGCTGCGTTAAAGGTTTTAGGTGCAAAAATAGAAGTCTTTGAAAATACATTAAAAGTCAAAGGCTTTAGCACAAAGACAACTACAAATAATTGTACAGTTGATTTTGGTGATAGTATAACCAGCTTAAGGCTTCTTTTTCCGATGCTTTTATTAAATTGCAAAGAAATGACAATTAGGGCAAAGAGTTCAGTGCTTAAAAGAGCCCTTGAACCATATTTTGAGATGTTTCGAAATTGCGCTATTGAATGGGAATATACTGAGGGAAATGATGAAATAAAACTAAAGGGACAATTAAAAAAAGGAGAATATAAATTTAAGGGTGATGTAAGTTCACAGGTAATCTCTGGATTTTTATATGCTCTTCCTCTTTTAAATGGTGATTCAGTCCTGGAAGTAGTTGATAAATCAGAATCTATTGGGTACATAGATCTAACTATAGATGTTTTGAACTGCTTTGGAGTAAAGATTAAGCGAGAAGGAGAAAAAAAATTTTATATAAAAGGTAACCAAGAATATAAATCTACAGAATATGTCCTGGAAGGTGATGCTTCTTACGGATCATTTTATCTGTGTGGAGGGCTTCTTGGAGAAGAAGTAAAATGCATCTTGTTAAACCCTGATAGCATGCAACCGGATATTAAAATATTAGACATAATTAAAGAGATGAATGGAAAAATAGAAATAAGGGATAGCATAAAGACATTTCAGTCAGAATTAAAAGGGATAACTTTGGATGTAAGTGAATGCATAGATTTAGCTCCTTTAATTGCAGTTTTAGGCTCATTTGCAGAAGGAACTACTCTCTTAACAAATGCTTCTAGGCTTAGATATAAAGAGTGCGACAGGCTAAAAGCTATTACAACGGAGCTTTCAAAAATAGGAGCTGATATTTACGAAGGTGAAGACTATTTAAAAATAGTAGGGAAACCATATTTAGAGGGTGGTGAAGTTGATTCCTGGGAGGATTACAGGATCGCTATGAGCCTCGCCGTTGCTTCAATAAGATGCAAAAATGATATCATCATAAATCGAGCAGAATATGTACATAATAATTATCCTCAATTCTTTAAGGATTTTCAAAAGTTGGGTGGTAAGATATCTGAAAGAAATGTTGATTAATTGACTAAAAAGAGGAGAGAAGAGTTTATGAAATTAGGACTCATTGGAAAGAATATTAACCATAGCTTGTCTCCTAAAATACATAAAATTATATTTGAAGAGCTAAATATTGAGGGAGAATATTCAATATTTGACATTGAAAGCCATGAAATTGAGAATCTACTAAAAGATTGTGTTATAGAAGGATTTAAAGGCATCAATGTGACAATACCATATAAAGTAGAAATAATGAATTATTTAAATGGGGTAAACGAACTGGTTCAAACCATAGGAGCATGTAACACCGTTTTATTTAAAGACGATTCTTTAATTGGTTTTAATACAGATTATTATGGATTTTTAAGCAGCATAGAAAGATATCAGATACCCTATAATAACGTTAAGGTATTAATACTTGGAACTGGAGGAGTATCAAAGCCAGTTTATGAATTCTTTAGTAAACATAATGAAAATGAGATATATTTCGCTTCTAGGGGAAAAAAAGGAGAAAAGATCATATCTTATGAAGAATTAAATAATTTTAAAAACATGGATATAATAGTTAATTGTACGCCATGTGGAATGTATCCAAATATATCAGAATCACCAGTGAGTGAAGATGTAATAAGTGAATTTAAATATGCTATCGACTTAATTTACAATCCTTTTGAGACAAAATTTTTAAAGATTGCGGGTAGTTTAGGACTTATTTGCTTAAATGGGTTTTATATGCTAATATCTCAAGCTATTTGTGCTGAGGAAATATGGAATGATATAGATATTAATGAAGACATTATAAATAAAATAATAGATCGCTGCTTTAATGAGATCTTATAGAAACCCCATTAATTATGTATTTAGTGGGGTTTCTCTCTGTTTTCAATGCTTTTTATTTGATCAACTCTTCTTGCGTGCCTTCCACCTTGAAATTCAGCATTGAGCCATTCAAAGGTGATCATCTTAGCAAGCTCTACCCCAACTACTCTTGCTCCAAATGTTAGAATATTTGAATCGTTGTGTTCTTTAGCAAGTTTTGCCGAATATGGTTCACTGCATACGACGGCCCTTATACCTTTAACTTTGTTTGCAGTAATGCACATTCCAACACCAGTACCGCAGATCAGTATTCCTCGTTCATACTCCTTATTTGCTACAGCTTTTGCTACTTTAAAGCCGTAAATAGGGTAATCTGTGCTCTCTTCGCTAAAAGTCCCAAAATCATAAACTTCGTGACCTAATCCTTCTACGTATTTTTTAATATCATTCTTCATTAAGAATCCTGCATTATCAGATCCGATAGCTATTTTCATAAAAATCACTGCTTTCTTTTTATCTAATATGTTTACAATTCAATTTTCTCCAAGGCGTTTCTTAAGTTCTGCGATTAGTGCATCTTTCTCTGAAAGTTCTGCTTCTTTCTTAGAAAGCACTGCTTCTTTCTTCGAAAGTAGTGCATCTTTTTCTGAAACAACTCCTAGCCACTTTTCTCTTTCTATTTTTGTTGCTATTTTTGTTGCTTTTTTTGCTGCTTTTTTTGCTGCTATTTTTCTTTCCTCTTCCAATTGTGCTTCATTGAGACCTTGTTGCTACAACGATTATGACAATAAAGGACACTAATTTTCACTAAATTATTAATAAAAGTTAACCATTATTTAGCTAAATAAAATCAAATTGTTATAAATTTAATTACTATTGATGCAAAATGGTATTTTCCTTAGCATAAGAAATTCTTACAAACTAAGTAGCAACAACCATTAAGACTAAATCAAATGGTTAGAAAGCTTATGCTTTCTTAATTTTATTTTCGTTGCGTAAGTACTGTTATTTATATAAGTGAAGAGTTGCTTTAGTCGATTTTTAATTTTTATCGCATCCTCATTTTTTTAGCATAAAAATTATACAAAGGATGCATTTTTTTTGCAATAATTTTTAGCATTTTTTTAGAAAAATTTATATTTAATTTTTTAAAAAAATTGCTTATTTCAGGGATTCCTTTTATAATTAAATCACAAAACATTTTTACAACTCCTTTATGTTGATGTTTCTAATCTAATTATAACAGGTTTTTGTATTAATGCTTTTTTTATCTTTAAATTTATGCTTTTTATTTCATGATTTTTTAGTTATTGCTTGAAAATGGCTTAAATCAGCTATTTGGAAATTTATTGCTTTTAAAACGCACTATTATAGATTGTAATTATACTGAGTAAAATAACCCCTAGTAGAATGTAAAGTCTAAACCTGTATTAAAATGAACATATGTTTGCGGAATATAAGTTCGTATTTTTGTAAAGCTTAAAACTGTATCAAAAATAAACGTATGTTTG
>WQUF01000377.1 GCA_009785875.1 Oscillospiraceae bacterium
CATGGTCTATCTAATCAAGGATGGAAAGATTCGGGTGATTCTATTGTTTTTCATGATGGCAGGCTGGCAGAGGCACCAATTGCATTGTGTGAAGTTCAAGGTTACGCTTATGCTGCCGCTATAGCAGGATCGGAATTGCTTGACCATTTTGGCAGAGCAGGGGGAGAAGAATGGCGGACATGGGCGAAAAAGCTACAAAAGAACTTTATGGAAAAATTTTGGATTGATGATATCGATGGAGGCTATCCTGCAGTGGCACTTGATAAGAATAAGGCTCAAGTTGATTCGCTGACAAGTAACATTGGTCATTTGCTCACTACAGGAATCCTCGATGAAAGTCATGCTGCTCGTGTTGCTGCACTGCTTGTAGGCCCGGAACTCAACAGTGGTTTTGGCTTGCGAACTTTGTCTAGTGCGGAAAAACGATATTGGCCACTTTCTTATCATTGCGGTTCTGTTTGGCCACACGATACGGTCATCTGTATTATGGGTCTCATCAAATCTGGTTTCAAAGAACAGGCAGCAAAGCTCATTGAGGGAATGCTAAAAGCAGCAGAAAGTTTCAATTATAGAATTCCTGAGCTATATTCAGGCGATGGTGCTGATATATGGCGACACCCTGTTGAATATTCTGCAGCATGTACACCTTTGTGCTGGTCCGCTTCAGCTTCTATTGCAACTCTGGGCGCAATTCTTGGACTAGTTCCTGTGCGTGCTGTTGATGGTTCAATGAATCTAGAAATGCATCCAATGAATGACTTTGGCGATATTAATGTTTCAGGTTTACGCATTGGCGATAGAGTATTTGAAGTGAATGTGGATTCTCACGACTATAATATACGTCAGATTTTATAAGCATTGTATAGAATTATTAAAATAAGACACTATTTCCATATAGTGCCTTTATTTATCATCTTCGGCTTTAAAGTAAACTATTTATATTTTTTTATCCTGCATTCGTGATGTTTACTGCTCTTATCGTAATTAATACCAATTAAGAGAGCATTTTTTCTATAGTCTTTCAAAATATCCGTGTATTTCTTGTTCTCTATCTGCTCTATAGCTCCTTTTGCTGATTTATCCCATTTTAATTCAATTACCATAGCTGGCTTATCTAAATGATTTTTTCTTGGTCTGAAAAATAAATCTGCAAATCCTTTTCCTGCTGGAGTTTCTCTCTCTAGTGTGTAATAATTTCGAGCACTATAGTAAGCAATAGAAATAACACAGGATAATGCATTTTCGTCGTTGTATTTGATTATAGAAGTTTCATTGTGTGCTTTCTCTATCCCTTCTGCAACAGCTTTAGCATCCATATTCCATGTAGCTTTCAATAAATCTTCAGATGCTTCTAATGAAGATGCTATTTCATCCCAGCCCACAGAGCTTATTGCTGATACAAATTCATTAGAAATCTCTTTGTTTGGAATAAAAACTTCCTTTGTTTCAAAATCATATCCTAAATATCCTAAATGGATGAGTAAAGTAAGGATGTTATTACATGATTCAAGTGATGTCATATCATTGTTAAATCTACGGATATCAATACGCTTTCTCTCACCAGCCAGTAATTGAATAATTGCATCTTTCAAATCATCAAAATCACTTCTAATATAAAATTTCAAATCTTCATATGCTTCTGTTCTCGTCCAATAATTGTTAAACCGCCTTCTCAGCAAAGCTTCTACCACAGATTTTGGATTATACACGGTTTTCATATCAGGAAAAGAATATCCATCATACCACTCGGCCATTTCTTCATAATCCATTTTATATTTCTTGCATAAGGACATAACTTCATTTTGTGTAAACCCAACATATTCAGCCAATTGATCCGGATCCGTCATTGAAAACTCACTAAACATATTTAAAGCAGATTGTGTTCTATTTTTTTTTATAGGCAAAATTCCAGTCATATACGCCAAAGCTACATATTCCCTATCTTTTAAGACGTTTCTAAGAAAATCTAAATATTTTTTTTGTTCCTCAGTATCATCTCGGTATTCTCTAAATATACAATCCCATTCATCAATTATAAATACAATTGGAGCATTAGAAATCTTAAATAAGGTCTGTAAAACAAATATAAAGCTTGCTTTCGAGTTATCTACGTTTATCTCAGGATACTCATTCAAAATATCTTCAGTTACTAAGTCTTTAATATTCCCAATCATATTTTCTATGCTGGAGGATTCGCTTAAAAATTGCTGAATATTTAGAAATACTACATTGTATTTATTTAAATGTTTTTTATATGAAGAGTCACTGGCAATCTTTAGATTATCAAACATATCACTAGAATCTGAATCTAGGTTATAATATGCAGACAACATGTAAGCAGTCATTGTTTTACCAAAACGTCGCGGACGGCTAATACAGACAAATCTTTGCTCTGTATAAAGTACTTCATTTGTATAGGCAATGATACCAGACTTATCTACGTAAATCTTTGAATGTAAAGATATCGCAAATCTTATGTTTGATGGATTAAAATAAAAACCCAATTAGTATACCTCCATTCTAAGTAACTCCGATCTTGTATTAATTGTAACATAAAAATCCCACACCATAACAGATGTTTTAAATAACGAAAGTATAGAAAAATTTATGGAAAGCTCATTATTGTATTTTTGCTTATTCTTTGAAAAGTTTATATTGATCGTACCAAAAAATTTTTTTATAACCAATTTTCTGGTAAACTCTATTTGAATAAGGATTAGCGCAGTCTGCATACAAAGCACAGTATTTAAATCCGTCATCAAAAAGTTTTTGCGATAGATATGAAACACAAGCTGTGCTGTAACCTTTGCCACGTAGATTAGGTGGAGTGTAAACCTGACCAATAAAAATGCAATTTGATGTTCTTCGAACTGTGGCTGCAATTGATACAGGATAATCATCAGCCCACAAATAAGCGTTCCCATTTTCTACTGCTTTATTCGCTTCTTCGATTCCATGAGACAAGTCATATTCACCTAGTTTACATGCAGGTTCAAAATCAGCATACCAGTACGGAAGATAAAACAGATCATTTTTATCTAGCTTTCTAAAATTTCCTTTAACTAATTCAAGTTCATTTACTTTCTCAAGTATATATAAAACAAGGCTCATATTATTATTATAATTTTTTCCGGTGAGCTTACCGTATTTCTCGCAAAAACTCTTAGCAAGCTCCTTTTCGGTCATAATAAAATCAACATCTATATTATGTTCTAAAAGAGATGATGCAAAAAAATCCACAGCTTCATCATTTCTTTTATTGTCCGTTTCATACATGACCATTGGAAATGGCAAAGTGCGAATTGCAGTCAGGAGTAAATTCCCTTCATCATCTTTTACCGTTACCATGGTCTTGTTTGGACCATCTATGATATTGATAAATAAGAGGTTATTTTGAATTTCATGATGGTTAAGTGTTTCAAGAACATCATCTGAAAAATCCTTTGCTTTAGAATATTGTGTGAATATCAATTTTATCATCTCCTCTAAATATTAACAAATGCTCATTCTTTCATTTAATAAATATACTAATATCTACGTTGAATAATAAAAAGACACTACTTCCATCTAGTGCCTTTATTTTATTACTTTAAGTTTTGCAATATCTAATAAATTATCTTT
>WQUF01000378.1 GCA_009785875.1 Oscillospiraceae bacterium
ATTGATTATTCTGTTAAAGCTTTGAACTTTTCGTCTCTAATAAGTTTTAAATCTACCCATATTGGAGAAGTGACGAATTACTGCGATCCGAATGATCCAAGAGTTGCTAGGGATAGCTTTAAACATTTAATTCCTGTAGAAGGATTTATTGAAGACGGATGCTCTTATTTGGTTACAAAAACATCCAGATCTAATTTAGAAGTATGTACCTCGGTAAAAAATGTCATCTCAAAAGAAGGTATTTTTGAAAACAAAATAGAAAATCACAATGCCGTATTTAGTGCAAAGACTCAAATTCAACAAGGCGAGAGCGTCAAATTAGTTAAATATGCTGTGTTTTGTGATTCCATTAGATTTAAGGATATAGTTTTATCTTCTAAAAAAATTATGGAAGAAGCTCTAAGCGTTAATCTAGGTGTTTTATACCATGAGCAGAGAGAATATTTAAAAGATTATTGGTCAAAAGCTTCTATAGAGATTGAAGGTGATGAGGAATTAAGCCTTGCTGTTAACTATAATTTATATCAATTGATTCAATCTGTCAGCAAGGATGAATTTGGAAATATACCAGCTAAGGGATTAAGCGGTGAAGGGTATGAAGGGCATTATTTTTGGGATACAGAGATGTACATCCAGCCTTTTTTTATGCTGACTTATCCTGAAATATCTAAGAAATTGATAGAGTATAGATACCACATTTTAGATTATGCAAGAGAAAATGCTCGGATTTTAGGGCATGAGAAAGGTGCATTATATCCATGGAGGACCATTATGGGAAAGGAATGCTCAGGATATTTTCCATCAGGAACAGCTCAATACCACATAAGTGGAGATATCGCTCATTCAATAGTATCTTATTATTTAGTCACTAAAGATCTTGATTTAATGGAGAAAAAAGGAGCAGAGATATTATTTGAAACTGCGAGGCTTTGGATCTCTGCTGGAAATTATTATAAAGGAAAGTTCCACATAAACGACGTGACAGGACCTGATGAGTATACATGCATAGTAAATAATAATTATTATACCAACGTTTGTGCTAAAAATAACTTGATATGGGCAAAGAAGATATATGAAATTTTAAAGGAAAAGGATTTAATAAAAAGGGTAGCGGATAAAATAGGTTTAACATATGATGAAATAGAGGAATTCCAGAGAGCTTCAGAGAATATGTATATCCCTTATGATGAGGAATTAAAGATAAACCCTCAAGATGATTCGTTTTTAAAAAAGGCTGTTTTAGATATTGAAAATACTCCAAAAGAAAACTTTCCACTCCTTTTAAATTACCATCCATTATATTTATATAGACATCAGGTTTGCAAGCAGCCAGATACGGTACTTTCACATTTTGTGTTTGAGGATGAGGAAGATACTCTAACTATCAGAAATTCATTTTTATATTATGAGAAAATAACCACGCATGATTCTTCTTTATCCACATGTATTTTTAGCATCGTAGCTTCAAAACTAAGATTATACAATAAGGCTTTTAACTATTTTGGGGATTCGGCTAAACTCGATTTATTTGATACACATAAGAATACAAAGGATGGCATCCATACTGCTAATATTGGCGGAAATTATATGGCCATCGTCTATGGATTCTGTGGACTTAGAATTAAGGAATCAGGAATTTATTTTAATCCATTTATACCGGAAAAATGGGATATGTATAGGTTTAAAATACAATTCGAAGGGAGCTTGATTCAGGTGGAAGTAGATAAGGAAAAGACGATTTTTACGCTTTTAAGTGGTGATGAGAAAAGGATCAATGTTTATGATAAAGAATATGTTTTAAAGGATAAGGTAATAGTGGCGTGATTCAAATCAGTTGACACCCTTTAAGTTTATGATATCACTTAAAGTGTTGATTTTATCAGATTTTGTGAACATAATAAAACAAAATGTGTCAACTGATTTGATCATTTTTTGAAACACACCATAATAGTTTTAAAAACTTCTGAGTAAAAAATCAGAAGTTTTTTGACTGTCAATTTGGATACTAACCTAGTAGATTAGTAGATTAGTCGATCAATATCTTTCAAAATATTGTTAATACGTTTTAGCATCTTTTTGTCCTTTGCCTGCCAATAAAGGTAGTCCTTCCATGCATCATCTGTCCATGCTTTCTGCATCTTCAATCCTCCTCAATCAATTCATGGATTGTGACTTTACCTGCTTCTGCATCGGCGATTGAACGTGCAAGACGCTCTTGATTCTTCTCGCTATAAAACGGGTCAGAAATCTCAAAAGGAATTTTTCCTTGCCTTAAAGCTTGCCTTATAAATATATTAAGTGCTGTAGATAGATTCATGCCAAAATCATTAAACATTCTTTCTGCTTGTTCCTTTACATCCTTCTCCAGCCGAATTGTTACATTGATTGTTTCAGCCACACTAAAAACCTCCTTTTTTAGTGATATTATTAATATAATTATATCAAATATACCGTGCAAATAAAATGGTATGCACGAATTATTTATAAATATCAGTTAATTTGTATTGTATATTTTCTCAAATTGGATAGGAATTTTATTACCCATTCATTTTCTCCTGTCGTTGGTAATATATTATTAGGACTACTTGCATAACCTTCATAAACTGTTGCTATTACAATAGCAGAATCTTCACCTCTACTATTCTTTCCAATGGTTGCCTTTAATAAATTGATGTTCATCGATATTTTATATTGACCAACTGAACCTTTAAGCTCTGTTTTGTCTATTTGAACCACATCTGTCAAATCTTCTCCGCTAGGGATATTCCAAGCGTCTACTCCAGCTTTAGCTAAGATTTGCTCTTCTGTTATCGTCTTAGCTTCACTTACGCTTAGTGAGAAATCATGAGCATCAATGGCATTATCACCAATTATAACAGTTTCTTTTCCACTAACAGAAACTATCGATTTTGCAGCTTTAGTCATTCCGTTTTTATCTGTTACTGAATAACTTATTGGATATGCTCCAACCTCACTAGTATCGACTTCACCAGAGATTATAACATCATTTTTTAAATCAGTACCATCTGCACCTTTAGCTTCTACTATTAGAGATCTTAAGTCAATTGATTCCCCTTGATTTATTGTAACTTGTTCACGAACTAACAATGTGGGTGTTGTATTTACTGTGGTATTCACTCCACTTGTTGTGTTACTTAACCAAGTTGTATTTATTATTTCCTTAGTTGTATTTGAGGTAGTTGATGTTACTTTTGTTGTGTTGGTTGTATTTGAAGTAGTCGATGCTTCTCTTGTTGTATTGGTAGTATTTGAAGTAGTCGATGCTACTCTTGTTGAGTTGGTTGTATTTGAAGTAGTCGTAGCTCCTTTTGTAGTGTTGGTCGTATTTGAGGTAGTTGTAGTTCCTCTTGTTGTGTTAGTTGTGTTTGAAGTAGTCGATGCTTCTCTCGTTGTGTTGGTCGTATTTGAGGTAGTCGCTGCTTTAACTGTTATATTGGTTGTATTTTGCGTAGTCGTTGCTCCAAATGTTGTATTAGTTATGTTTTGTGTAGTCGTTGCTCCAATTGTTGTATTGGTTGTATTTTGCGTAGTTATTGCTCCAATTGTTGTATTGGTTGTATTTTGCGTAGTTATTGCTCCAATTGTTGTATTGGT
>WQUF01000379.1 GCA_009785875.1 Oscillospiraceae bacterium
ATTTTATTGTGCAGGACGATGTAAAGTATATAATTCCTATTGAAGTTAAAGCGGGTACTGCCAAACGAGCTCGTTCAATGACACAATATTGCAAAAAATTCAATCCTGAAAAGTCCGTTTTAACCTCTCTTGATGAAATGACAGATAGGATTATTCCACTTTATGTTTTTTGGAAATTCAGAGAATGGATATAACAGTGAATATTGAAAAATGAATAATGGTAATAGTGAATAGTATAATGAACAATGAACAATGAACATTTACAGTTTATTAATTTCTTTAAAGATTTTAATATAGACATCAAATAATGGATATAGATAGACATAGTGTCTTTTATAATTATGGGGAATGGGGAATATATGAAAAGTTTTAGAAAGATTATTTCTATTGTAACAATTGTTTTATTTATTTTAATGGCTTTTTCTGCAAGTAACTCAAAAGAAATATTTGCTACTGGCGTATCAACAAATACGATGTTGAATAACTTAATTGGCGAATATAAAGGTACTTATTCAAATTCTAGCGGACAAGTTGGCGTGTATCTTAAAGTTTATGATGATGCAGGAGTATACTCAGCAATACTATACACTTATTCTTTGAACACTAATAATATAGTAAAAAAGTATCCTTTGAATGTATCATATAATACAAATAAAAAGCAATATGAATTATCGGTAACACAGACAAAATATCCAAATATAGTTGGTGTATTATCAAAGGGAACTTTTAGCGGTTATCTCACTATTGATAATAAAAGTCAATATAAATTTAGTACAACAAAGGTGGTTTATCAATCTCAAGCATCAACATCAAAGTATTTAGATAAGATTCTTGGAGAATTTGTTGCAAATACTTCAACAACTAGTTATAAATATGAAATATTTAAAGATATTGATGGAACGTATACAGCAAGATGCAGCTTTTCTTCAGGAGGTCAGAGTGGGAGTGCTTTTTACTCTTTATATTATGATGTTAAAACAAGTACTTATCAGATGATCGGTAAAAATTGGTTAACAAAACCTGATGGTTGGACCTTAGATGATGGATTTATTAAATTGCAAGGCAATACTCTTGTTGAACATAGTGGGTATGATGGTTCTAATGTTATATTTAAATATAGTAAAGTTAGCAATATGCATGTTTTTTTAATCCAAACTGATGAGGGAGGGACACTACCTGCAGGGCTGGATAGAATTATAAATGGTCTATATGCACAAGGAACGAAAATTGGTATTGCTGCAAGAAGTATGCCTGGTAATGATGGTATGTCGGGTAATGCTTTTGTTAAGTGGACTTCTTCAAATGGTGGAACCTTTGAAGATGAATATAGTGCAATTACAACTTTTACAATGCCAGGAAATGATACTATAGTAACGGGACATTTTAAGAAAGTAGAACTAACTCCAGAAGAAATAACTAACATGCAAAATCCACCTATCAATGCAAATACTTTTCTTTTAACAGTTAATGCAGGAGTTGGAGGACTGATACATGACGTTTCACTGGTTCAAACTGTAAGAATTTATATTCAGCCAGGAATGGAACATCCTATTTTCGCTGAAAGTTCACCAGGTTATGTTTTTGATAAGTGGACTTCTTCAAATGGTGGAACATTTAAAGATGAGTATAGTGCAAATACAAATTTTACAATGCCAAGAAATGATACCATAGTAACGGCAAATTTTAAACCTTTAAGTAAATGATATAAAAATTTATGAAATTTCCCTTTGACCATGGTAGCTATCATAGTATATACTTATTCTTGAGGTGATAAAAATGCAAACTGCTAAAATATTTACAAGCGGCAGAAGTCAAGCAGTCAGACTGCCTAAAGAATGTCGTTTTCCCGGCACTGAAGTTGGTGTTAAGCGTATCGGGGAACTGGTCGTTCTATATCCACAAGACCGCATGGAGGAATTGTTTTATTCCAGCCTTGGCAACTTTACTGACGATTTTTTTGAATCTATAGAATCTGCAAAAGCAGAAAAATTGCCTGAAAGTAAGCGAGAAAGCCTATGAAATACCTACTCGACACGAATACTTGCATTTTTTTGATGAAGAATCATTCTCAAGTAGTAGCTAGGTACGAACAGAACAAGCCACTTGGTATAGCTATTTCGTCGATTACTTTGTCAGAATTGAAATTCGGCGTATACAACAGCAAGTATCCTGAACAAAATGGCGAAAATTTATTTCGGTTTTTACTTGGGGTTGAGCTTTTGGATTATGATAGTGCTGCTGCTGATGAATACGGAAAAATACGTGCATATCTGCGCCGCAAAGGTACGCCTGTTGGCGAAATGGATATGCTCATCGCAGCTCATTCAAAAGCGAAAGGCTTGATTACAGTCACTAATAACACTCGTGAATTTGAGCGTATAGATGGTTTATATCTTGAGGACTGGAGCTTATAGACCTGTAGTCTAAAGAGGATGGGGTCTTTTATCTTCTTTGTAGAAAGTAGACACGGTGGCAAAATCAAAACGAGGTCACCGTGTCTCAAATATCCAAAGATATGCATTGATCAATATAAGGAGGTTTTTTAATGATTTTAATAACTAATGGTAAAGTATTCACAAGGGATAGCGAAAGACCATTTATTGATGGTGGAGCTGTTTTAATTGATGGGAATTTAATTAAAGAAGTTGGAGATACTAATGAATTAAAGGAAAAGTATTCTGATGCTGATTGTATCGATGCAAGAGGACGCCTGGTAATGCCTGGTTTTATTAATACTCACATGCATTACTATTCAACCTTTGCAAGAGGTATGTCTACAGATAGTCCTCCTGCAGCATTATTCAGTCAAATCTTAAAAGGACTGTGGTGGAGATTAGATAAGAAACTCACTCTAGAGGATGTTTATTATAGTGCTGTTGGACCTATGATCGATGAGATAAAATGCGGTGTAACAACTGTCATAGATCATCATGCAAGCCCATTTGCAATTGAAGGCAGCTTATTTAAAATTGCTGAAGCTGCAAAGGAATTAGGGATAAGGAGCAATCTATCTTATGAAGTTTCAGATAGAGATGGAGAAGCTATTTGCGATGCTGGAATAAAAGAAAATGTTGACTTCATGAAATATTGCAAAAAAGAAAATGACGATATGATAAAGGGACTCTTTGGTCTTCATGCATCCATGACTATTTCAGATAAAACACTGGATAAATGCCTTGAAGGAGTAGCATCTGTAGATGGAGGATTCCACGTTCACTGCGCCGAAGGTATCGAAGATTTAGCTGATGCATTTGAAAAATACAGGATGGGTGTAATCGAAAGATGGTATAAGAGAGGTGTTTTAAGCGACAAGAGCATAGCAGTTCATTGTGTACACGTAAGCAAAGATGAAATAGATATGCTAAGAGAATCTAAAGTTGCTGTTGTAAATAATCCTGAATCCAATATGGGAAATGCTGTTGGAGCAGCACCAGTTTTAGACATGATTGCAAATGGAGTTTTAGTTGGTCTCGGAACTGATGGATATACTGCAGATATGCTGGAATCCTATAAAGTTATTAGCGTCATTCAAAAGCACGTCAAAGGAATCCCTAGCGTCGCATGGGTTGAGCCACCAGTTATGCTCTTTGAAAATAATAAAAAAATTGCAGAGAGATTTATAGATGGAAAGCTTGGAACTTTAAAAGAAGGGCACTATGCAGATGTAATAATAGTAGATTATAATCCAGTTACTCCAATAAATGAAAATAACTTAAGCGGGCATCTATTATTTGGAGTATGGGGAAGAAATGTGGACACAACTATTGTAAATGGAAAGATATTGATGAATGAAAGAAAATTAGTAAATATAGACGAAGAGAGACTTATGGCAAAGTCAAGAGAACTTGCACAAAAGCTTTGGAATAGGATTTAATATTTATGGATACGCTTATTAAAAACGGGAAAATTGTAAGGAGCGATAAGACATTTTTAGCTGATATCCTCATAAGTGGCGAGAGAATCATAAAAATTGAGGAAAATATAGAATGTGAAGACTGTAAAGTTATAGATGCTAAAGGATGTTATGTATTTCCTGGATTTATCGATACCCACACTCATTTTGATCTGGATACAGGATTTACTAAAACTTCAGATGATTTTAATACTGGCACAAAAGCTGCCATCATGGGCGGTACCACTACAATTTTAGATTTTGCGACTCAAGACAGAGGAAGCACATTAAAAAAAGCTTTCGATGTATGGACAAAAAAAGCTGAGGATAATTCTTTTTGCGATTATGGTTTTCACATGGCAATAACGGAGTATAATGATTATATAGAAAAAGAGATGGAAGAAATAGTAGAAATGGGAATGCCATCTTTTAAACTATACATGGCTTACGATGCTTTGAGGGTGGATGACGGATGCATATATAGAGCTTTAAGGCGATCTAAGGATATTGGAGCTATCATTGGATTCCACTGCGAAAATGGAGATATAATAAATGCTTTAACAAAGGAATCGAGGGAAAGAGGAGAAAAAACCACCTATTATCACCCAAGAGTTAAACCTGCCGAAATCGAGGGGGAAGCAACAGAAAGGGTAATTGCAATTGCTGATATGGTGAAATCTCCTTTATACATCGTTCATGTGACTTGCAGGGAAGCTTTAGAAAAAATTGAAAGAGCAAAGGACAAAGGCATAAAAGTGTTTGGAGAAACTTGCCCTCAGTATCTCCTTTTAGATATTTCAAGATATGGGGATATAGATGATAAAAGTTTCGAAGGAGGTAAATATGTCCTTTCACCACCATTAAGGGATAAAAAGAATCAAGATATATTGTGGGAAGGGATAAAAAATAATATAATAGACTTTATCGGTACAGATCATTGTTCATTTAATTTTAAAGGTCAAAAAGATATAGGCATTGATGATTACTCAAAAATACCGAATGGGATACCTGGTGTTGAACATAGGTTTTATCTAATGTATACTGAAGGAGTTATGAAAAACAAAATAACCCTGAATAAGATGGTGGAAATTTTATCTTCAAATGGTGCAAAGTTTTTTGGAATGTACCCTGATAAAGGGGAAATATTAGAAGGCTCTATTGCAGACATTGTAATTTATGATCCTGATGAAAACTGGACCATAAGCTATAAAAATCAATATCAAAATGTGGATTATACTCCTTATGAAGGATTTAATGTAAGTGGAAAGATAAAACACGTTTTCTTAAGAGGAAATCACGTTGTGGAAGATGGGAATATGATCATTGAAAAACCTTTAGGGAAATTTGTCAAGGGAAAGAGATTTGATTACGATAGGAAGTGAAAAATCCATGTACAAGATTAAAGTCAATGGAAAAGATGTGACCTCTGAAAAGGATAAAAAGCTACTTAATTTTTTAAGAGATGATTTAAGGCTTACTTCTGTAAAGGATGGCTGCAGTGAGGGTGCATGCGGTACATGTACAGTTATCATCGATGGAAAAGCTGTTAAAGCCTGCATTCAACCAATATCAAAACTTGAAGGCAAGAGCATAACCACTGTTGAAGGACTCTCCCAAAGGGAAAAGGATGTTTATTCTTACTGTTTTACTGAAGAAGGTGCAGTACAGTGCGGCTTTTGCATTCCTGGAATGGTCCTTTCTGCAAAGGCACTTTTAGATGTGAATGATGATCCTGCAGATGACGAAATTAAAAAAGCTATAAGAGGAAATATATGCAGATGCACAGGGTATGTGAAGATCGAAAAAGCAATTAAGCTTTCAGCTTTATTTTTTAGAGAAAATAAAGAAATACCTAAACAGGAATTAAATGGGTTTATGGGAGAAGACCTTCATAGAGTAGATGCTTATGAAAAGGTATTAGGCACTGGTGAATACGTTGACGATGTTGTATTAGATGGGATGATTTATGGGAAAGCACTTAGGACTAAATATCCAAGGGCTAGAGTATTAAAAATTGATATATCAAAAGCTTTAAAGCACCCTGATGTTGTTTCTGTTTTAACAGCTAAAGATGTTCCTGGACACAAAAAAATAGGGCATTTAGTTCAAGACTGGGATGTGATGATCCCTGAAGGTGAAATTACAAGATACGTGGGTGATGCTATAGCTTTAGTTGCTACAAAGCATAAGGAAACATTGGATGAAGTGTTAAATTTAATTGAAGTAGAATATGAAGTGTTAACTCCTCTTTCTTCTCCAAGCGATTCATTAAAGAAAGATGCTCCAAAGATTCATGAAACTGGGAATATATTAAGCAAACAAGTTTTAAAAAGAGGAAATGCTGAAGAAGCAATAGCTAACTCAAAATATGTAGTAACTAAAAAGTATTCCACCCCATTTACCGACCATGCATTTATGGAACCTGAATGCGCTATTGGAGTTCCACAGGGTGATGATGGAATTTTAATGTATACAGGTGGTCAAAGTGTATACGATGAGCAGAGGGAAATATCCAACATGCTGAATATTCCAAAAGAAAAGATCAGAGTAATCAGCAAGCTCGTAGGTGGAGGATTTGGCGGAAAAGAGGACATGAGCGTACAACACCACGCTGCACTGTTAGCTTGGATAACAAAACTTCCTGTTAAAGTCAAATTTTCAAGGCAGGAGAGCTTAAATATCCACCCTAAGAGACATGCTATGGAGATGGAATTTACAACAGCCTGCGATGAAAATGGAAAATTAACTGCACTTAAAGCAAGAGTGATATCGGATACAGGAGCCTATGCATCTTTAGGAGGACCAGTTTTACAAAGAGCTTGTACTCATGCAGGTGGACCATATAACTATCAAAATGTTGATATAGAAGGCATTGCTGTATATACAAATAACCCTCCGGCAGGAGCTTTTAGAGGATTTGGAGTAACACAGACTATCTTTGCAAATGAATGCAATATAAATATGCTCGCTGAAATGGTAGGAATATCGCCTTGGGAAATCAGGTATAGGAATGCAATAAAACCTTTCGATGTCCTTCCAAATGGTCAAATCGCTGATGAAACAACTGCAATGGTAGAATGTTTAGAAGAAGTTAGAGAAGAATATGAAAAAAATAAATATGCTGGCATTGCGTGTTCATTTAAAAATTCTGGACTTGGAGTAGGTGTCCCTGATTTTGGAAGATGTATTATTTCTGTAGAAGGTGGCAAAATACATATAAGGTCAAGTGCAGCATGTATTGGTCAGGGAATAGCTACAGTTTTATTGCAGATGGCTTGTGAAGTTTTAAAAGTATCCCCGGAATTAATAATCGTAGAACCACCTGATACCATTAGGACTCCGAATTCTGGTACTACAACAGCTTCAAGGCAGACTCTTTTTGCTGGGGAAGCTTGCGTAAGAGCCAGCAAATCACTTAAGGCAGATTTAGATAGCGCAAAATCAATTCAAGATTTAAATGGCAAAGAATATTATGGCGAATATTTTGGGAAAACCGATCCAATGGGAATAGATAAAGAAAATCCAGTTAGCCATATAGCATATGGATTCGCTGCTCAAGTTGTAATTTTAGATGAAGCAGGAAAGCTTAAAAAAGTCACTGCAGCATATGATGTTGGAAGAGTGGTCAACCCAAAAGCATGTACAGGACAAATTGAAGGTGGCATTGTCATGAGCCTTGGCTATGCGCTCACTGAAGACTTTGTATTAAAAGATTCTGTCCCAAAATCAAAATATGGCACATTAGGTTTATTTAGGTCCAGTGATGTTCCAGAAATTGAAGTTAAACTTGTAAATAAAAAATTTATTCCAAAACTTGCCCATGGAGCAAAAGGAGTAGGAGAACTTGCTTCAATACCTACAGCACCTGCTGTGCAAGGCGCATATTATAAATACGATGGAGTTTTTAGGACAAAACTACCATTAGAAAAGACAAAATATAAAAAATAAATTGGAGGGATAAAATGAAAGAAGCAGTAAAAACAGATAAAGCACCAGGAGCAATTGGACCTTATTCTCAAGGTGTTAAGGCGGGAGGATTTGTCTTTGTATCTGGACAGCTTCCTCTCCATGTACCAAGCGGCACTTTGGAGATGGATGATATTAAAAAAGCTACAAGATATTGCCTTGAAAACGTAAAGGCAATAGTTGAAGAAGCAGGTTCGTCAATGGATAAAATAGTCAAAGCATTAGTATTTTTAAAAGACATGAATGATTTTTCAGACATGAACGAAGTATATGGAAGCTTCTTTAAAGAAAATCCACCAGCGAGGTCTTGTATTGAAGTTGCAAAGTTGCCAAAAGGAGTTAGAATTGAAATTGAGGTTATAGCACAATTATAAGTTTTTACAATAATATACATTTTAATTGATATTTTAATACAAATATGCTTACTAAATTATAAAAATATTGTATAATTTAAATATAATAATTGTAAGGAGGATAAGAAATGAAGATTAAAAAATTAACTGTTATTTTATTTTGCTTATTGTACTGCTCTGTTATTTTAGCAGGTTGTGGTGGTGCAGGTTCTACAAATAACTCTACTGCAGCAGGTGGCGGTATCACGGTTGGATTTATCTATATCGGACCAGTAGGTGACGCAGGTTGGACAACTGCCCATGACAATGGCAGAAAATACTTAGAAGCAAATTTACCTGGATGCAAAACACTGTTCGTTGAAAATGTTCCTGAATCTGCCGATTCTGAAAGGGTTATGACTGAGCTTATAAATAAAGGATGCAAGGTCATATTTGCAACAAGCTTTGGATACATGGATTATGTATTAAATGTAGCTGCAAAATTTCCTAATGTAACATTTATGCACTGCTCAGGGTATAAAACTGCTGCAAATGCTGGAACTTACTTTGGACAAATTGAACAACCAAGATACCTTTCAGGCATAGTTGCTGGAGAAATGACAAAAGCTAATAAAATTGGTTATGTAGCTGCTTTCCCAATTCCTGAATGCATAAGAGGAATTAATTTCTTTACACAGGGAGTAAGATCTGTAAATCCAAATGCAACAGTTAAAGTTATTTGGACAAATACTTGGTATGACCCAGCTAAGGAAAAGGATGCAGCAGTAAGCTTACTTGACGCTGGCTGTGATGTAATTGCTCAACACCAGGATACGCCAGGTCCACAACAAGCAGCCCAAGACAGAGGAGCTTTTTCAATTGGATACAATACCGATATGTCGAGCTTTGCACCAAATGCAAACTTAACTTCTCCAATTTGGAATTGGGGTCCATATTATGTTAAGACAGTACAAGCTGTTATGAATGGGACATGGAAAAATGATCAATATTGGGGTTCTATTGCTGATGGAGTGGTTGATATAGCTCCACTTACAAAACTCGTCCCAGACAATGTAAAAACCGATGTGACTGGTAAGAGGCAGCAAATGATCGATGGAACATTGAATATATTCCAAGGACCAATCAAGGATCAGTCAGGTGCTGTTAAAGTTGCTGATGGGCAAAAAATGACAGAAGATGAAGTGCTGAATATGAATTGGTTTGTAGAAGGTGTAGATGGAACTATTCCTAAATAAATTAAAAAAGCATAAATAGCATAATTAGGTTGTTTAAAGTAATATGTTATTTTAAACAACCTTTTTTAGGAGGTAAGATATGGAAAATGTACCAAGTGTGGAAATGCGCAATATAACAAAATCATTTCCAGGAGTGCTTGCAAATGATAAAGTTAATTTTAAAGCTTATCCAAAGGAAATACATGCGCTTTTAGGGGAGAACGGGGCTGGGAAAAGTACTCTTATGAGCATACTCACTGGACTATATATGCAGGACTTAGG
>WQUF01000380.1 GCA_009785875.1 Oscillospiraceae bacterium
AAAGTTATTTGGTTTTAAAAATAAACTCGCTAAGAGTACTTTTGTCTTCTCTCCGCTGCTCAATGTGTTAAAACATGCATACAAAATATCCGGCGAGACATTTAAAGAGAAGAGTTCCTTGTTTATTTCCCAATCTTCGCTTTTAGGAGAAATACTTCTAACTATATCTATTGTATTCAAAGAATCGTCTTTTGTGTCAAATGGAAAATAATCAAAACTTGTAGAAGCGGAAATATTGCCTATGTATTTATATTCACCTATTAAAAGCTTGAGGAATGTGGTTTTCCCACGACCATTTCTACCTATTAGACCTAATTTCCATCTTGTATCTAATTTAAGGGAAACATTTTCAAATATTAAGTCTGGATTACCATCATATGAAAATGTAAGATTTTCGATATTTATTAATGACATTGTAACACCTCCAAAATAAAAAAAGCCGTGCAAGAATAATTACTTTTGCAGACTTAAAAAGAGGTATATAATTATACCAAGATGAAAAAAGTTAGTAAATTATTCTCGCAAAACACAGCAAATAAACATATAATAATATGTCCGTTAACTCTGATGTTTTATTCACTTAATGTGATTAACAAGAATAATTGTACATTTTCCCACTCCGTTCTTTAGATTAAGAGAATTGTAACAGATTTTAAAAGGTGAGTCAAGGGAACTTTTAGAATAAATTAGTTAATGTTATAATATTGTAAAGAGGTGACAATAATGGAACAGTTAACTATAAAAATAAATGATAACTTATTTAAGGAATTAAAAAATCTTTCAGTCGATGCAAGTTTTAACATAAATGATTATATAACAGATTTGATAAATAGCGATTTAAAAAGAAGAAAAGAAAAGTTAATGGATGATATTATTAGCGAAAATAGAGAGGCTTTTAAGGAATTAGCAAAATGATAAACTGGATTAATTTAGACGAAATAATATTATTTCACGACAAATTAAACTTGGTTTAGGAATTGCTAAAGGTGAATATTTAGAAAATGATATTTTTAATTGGATAATTAAACACAAATTAAGTCTTAATCAGGAGGATTTTTTATGATAATAAACAGTGTTTCGGGACCACTTGATACCAGTGAGTTAGGCGTAACTCTCATGCACGAACATATCATCATTCTTGAGCCGTCACTTAGATTCGCTTATTCCAATGATTGGATAAATAAAGATGACATATGCAATCAATTTGCTGAAAAAATTGGTCGCATTAAAAAATTTGGCTTTAAAACCCTTGTTGATCCTACTCCAATCAATCTAGGTCGGGATGTCGTCATTGCAAAAGAAGCTGCCGAACGTGCAGGAATACAAGTTATTGTAAGTACTGGAGTGTATTATATGGAAGCACTTTGGATGGATATGCGTGTAGACCCTGATTATACAGCCGAGTTATGGATACGTGATATCGAAACTGGCATTCAAGGTACGGATATCAAGGCTGCATTTATAAAGTGCGCTACCGAAGCGAAGCCTGGCATCACTGAATCCAATAAAAACTTGTTAAAAGCTGCCGCAAGAGCTTCTAAAAAGACTGGTGCGCCTATATATACTCACAGCAATCCTATTGGAGAATTAGGCTTATATCAACAGGAGGAGCTTTTTAAGGAAGGAGTTTCGCCTCATAAAATAGTGATCGGACATTCTTTTGATACATGCGATACTGATTACGTAAGGAGATTAATCAAAAACGGAACTTATGTCGGTTGTGATCGTATAGGATATGAAACATTAGCACCCATCGAGAAATTGGCACATTGCGTCAAAGAATTGTGCAACGAAGGGTATTCAAAATATATCATGCTTTCTCATGACAGTATGTCGACAAGTGATTTAGCTTTTGCATTAACCCCTTTTAAACGCGACCCTAGCAAGAATCGTCTATTGGGTGGCTATCATATAATCTTTGAATCGTTTTTGCCTAGGTTAAGAGAACTGGGCGTTTCTGAAGATCAAATAGATGATATGATGGTTAAAAATCCAAGGAGATATTTTGAAGGTAGACTTTAGGAGGAATAAACATGCTTGTTGACGTTGAAAGCAATTGGAATGCAATGGTAAAATTATATGATGAATTTACAGAAAACGAGGACTCCTATAGCAATCATAAAGATGATATCAGTAATTTGAAGGATTTCACTGATGGATTTTTTGATTTCATATTTTCATCTACAACGCTCCACTATATAGAAAATCTTGATCAAGTTTTTAAAAATATTTATCTTTTGTTGAAAGCTGGAGGAAAGTCGATTATTTCAACGATGCATCCAGTTTATACGGCACAGTATCCAATTGATCAAATGGGCAAGTTTCCTAAAGATGAGGATTGGATAGTAAAATATCTTTATAAGGATGTACGTTCATATGTACAACCTTGGATAGAATACAATGATGAAGTTGAAAACTATTTAAGTACAAGTTATCATCACACTTTTGGAGATTATATAAACGCAATTATTAGTTCAGGACTAATGATAGAAAGCATTGAAGAACCTAAACCTCCAATTGAATGGAAAGAAAAATTTTATAAAAGATATGCTTCTTACATGGAAATACCAACTTTTTTAATTTTTTCACTTATGAAAAAATAGAATTCTAGTATTTATCAAGATACGTCTTAGTAAGATAGATTTAGAATTGATATGTTTGAATCATTAGTAGGATCTATACTACACAAAAAGACAAATGCTATAAAATTAAGCATTTGTCTTAAATAAATATTCTATGAAATTTAGTTTAGGTTTTCTTTTACTTCATTAATTTCATCAAGAGATAAACCTGTGTATTTAGCTACATTTTCAGAAGAGAATCCATCTTTAAGCATTCTTATAGCTGTTTCTAATTGCCCTTCTAACATTCCTTCTTCTTTTCCTTTTTGTATTCCTGTAATTATACCCTTAACTTCTCCTTCATAAAAACCTTCTTCTCTTCCTTTAGTTTCACCTTCTTTAAATCCTTCTTCTTTTCCGATCCTTTTAGCTGTCATGTATCTGTCATATTCATCCCTCATAGCCATATCTCGAATGAATGCTATTCTTCTTGTTTCTTCGTCTTCACTTAGCTCTTCAAGAAGCAATACAGCTTTTTTAATTTCTGGATCTTTTTCCTTTAGCATTTCAAATTCCTCTCTTTCAGTTGCATTTATGAAACATAACCAAAAATATCTCAATGTGTTTTCTGGTTTTAAATATAATTTTCTTAATTCAAATATGTGCATTTCTACTAAGTCGGTATAGGCTAAACTGTTTATTTTATCATAATACTCAACTTTATGATAATAATTTTCATCATCATATTTATTATAATCATATATCTGAATGCTGAATGTATAAGGTTAATACTTCATATTCTTCATCTGGTATATCTAAAATTGATTTTAAAAAACTTTCTAAAATATCCTGACTGTCTGGCGAACCAAATATATGTTTGAAAATCAAATCGTTTTTTACTGATAACATTTTTTTAACCATTTTATACTCCCATGTACTTATTTTTATAATTATGGACATTTTAATTAATTTTAATACATATGGAGTTAATATTATTTATTTTACCATATTTTCTTAATATATGTACTTGAATTAATAAATTAAAAAAAGCAGAATTGATAAGTGAAAGTTATCACACAAATTATCGATTCTGCATATTTATATATTGATTTATGTTGTTAAATTGTTTATCTGATCCCTATATTTATTCATCATAATGCTGAATACTTCTCCTGATGTAGGTGGCGTATAAGTTATAGCATTTGCTCCTGCTTCGATTGTTTCTTTAATAGTTTCGTCAGTGGGTCCTCCTGTTGCGATTATAGGAAATTCAGGGTACTCTTTCCTTATCCTGCTGACGATTTTAGCTGTATTATAGGATCCTGAAACATTGAATATGGTTGTACCTGCTTTTATTCTTTCTTCAAAGTTTTCTATTTCAGATACTATAGTTACTACTATTGGAATATCGATGGTATTTTTTATCTGTGCTACAATTTCATTAGATGTAGGTGCATTTACTACTACACCAATTGCTCCTTGATGCTCTGCGTGAAGTGATAGATTTACAACTCTAAGACCAGTGGTTGTCCCACCTCCCACGCCACAGAAAACAGGAACATCTGTCGCCAACATAATTGATTGGGTTATGATGGGTTGAGGAGTAAAAGGATACACTGCGATGATTGCATCTGCATTTGTATTCCTAATTATGGCTACATCGGTTGAAAATAGTATGGATTTTATTTTTTTACCAAAAATGACGATACCGCTGGCTTCATGAATTACATCAGGAAGCTCGATCATATGGCTCCTTAGATTTCCCTTTATTTTTGGGACAAATTTTTCATTCATTTCTCTACCTCCTCAATTTAGTATAACTAATTAATGCTTTTATGGCTATAAAATAATTAAAATTTTAAGAAATTTAAATGCATATTGTCTTATGAGGATATTTTATGTCTTAAATGGTGACTAATGATTGTATATTCTGAATTTAGTTTGTCCAAAAAAAAAATTTAAATTATATTTTTTGTGTTATGATAAAATTAATAAAAGAGGGGCGATAAATGATGTTCGAGTATGAGGTAGTTGAAATTGATACCAAGAAAAAGACATTCGATGTTTTCTTTGATTGTGAAGAGATTAGAAAAACAATTAATGCATATGCTAGAGATGGTTATCAGTTAAGGTCATCTAATTTAGTGCATTTTAATGGATATACTAATAGAATGATTTTAATTCTTGAAAGAAAAATTGATTAGATATGACATATCAAGGAGGATTTAGCAATGAGAAAATTTTTTATTAATAGAGGTCGTAAGGTGAAAAAAGTAAATGGAAAATCTTGTTTAGAGGATTCATCAGCTAATCCAAAGTATGGCAATAGCAAAAAAGCTCCCTTTGCTTTCAAAGATTTAAAAGGAGATATTATAGATTCAATAGTAGATTTAATACTATGTATTGTTGAAATACTTTTTGAATAAGGTACAAGTAATGTGAAGGGGAGGAGATTTTTTGGAAGTAAGAATTGCAACACTTGAAGATGCCGATGATTTATTTTTTCTTAATGCACTTTTTGAAAATACCACGACTATCGAATGTTTAAAAAAATCGCTGAATGAGAATGATCGTGAAATTGTATGCATCGCCTTTATTGATGGTGTTCCGGTTGGATTTTGCAGTGGATTGATTGTAAAATCTATGTGCTATAGTAATCCTAGAGCCGATATTGAAGCTTTATTTGTTAGAGAAGAATATAGATGTCAAGGTATTGGAAAAGCATTGATGCAGTGTTTAGAAAAAGCTCTCATTCATTGCGGTATTTATCACTTTCACATCAATACATTTGCTGATAATATAAATGCGCAATCACTATATAAAAAGCTTGGATTTAAGAGAACTGGTGAAATACTAATGGACAAATAACAATGAATAGTGAATAATGAATAATGAATAATGGTAATAGTAGACCAAAGGTTCTTTGGCACTTTTTTCTGTAAAAAAATTTTTTTATTGTAATATTTTTAAGTTCTATTTCTATGATAATTGTAATAATAATAATAAAAGGCTTTGTACATAATAATTTTTTTAAGGAGAATTAAAATGCCTTTTGACGAAGAAATAACACTAGAGGAATATGATTTGAGTCTTTTAAATGAGTTAAAACATGATGGGATAATAAATCGAGATGAGATCAGAAAAAATTTGATTTCTTTTGATAAATTGCAGTTTTCAAAAACAGTAGATCAAATCGATCTATATGATTTAGAAGAAATGGATACAAGCGTTAATTTCTTTTCTTTCCCAGACAATGAAGAATTCTTGGACCTCGTCTCTTCGGTGGAAATGCTTGGGATAATAACCCCACTCGTTGTGACTAAACGAGAATCAGATGAAAAATACACTGTTGTATGTGGAAGAAATAGGCTACTCGCTTTAAGGAGCCTCTATGCCAATAGTAAAGATGATAGATTCCGAAGCGTACCCTGCATTCTGTTAGGCAAAACCGATCCTATGATGCTTCAAGGATTGATAATAGCGAGTAATTTAAAATATCGAAAAGTATCTTTAGAAGACCGAATAAAATCTATATTTATTTTAGATACTATTTTATCTAAGAACAAAAAATATCGTAACGAGTACAATATAGCTGAGGTCATTGCGCAAAAGACTGGTGTAACAAGGAATACTGTGAATAATTATTTAGCATTGAGGGGATTATCAGATACAGCAATGGATTTAGTGAATAAAGGACATTTAAATTTAACAATTGCAAGGATGCTAGCTCGTGTTTCCCATGAAAAACAAGATGATATAATAAATACTTTAGAAGAAAATATAAATGATTTCAATAAGGTGAGGTCTCTTACTTCAAAGATTTATCCTCAAAGCAGCATGAAAGATGAAAAGACAGGAAAGATGGTACCTTTAACCTGGGAACTTCATTTGGAGAGTGCTAAGAAAGCAGTTGAGGAGAAGACTACAATAAAGATAACTGTGGTCGCAGAACTTGTAGGGGAACTACTTAATAAAATATTTGGAGTAAAAGACGAATATGTGAAATTAAATCAAATTAAAAATGGGAATAAATGCATGAAAATAAATGTAGTGGATAGGCACATGAGGCAATACTTGAATAGAGGATTTATAAGCCAGAGTATCTATGATAGAGCAGTTCCTAAGAAAGATCCTAAAGGGACGGATTTATTAAAATCATTAGGGCTATAATAATTAAAAAATATGTAGGAAATTTTTATATAAATTTAGTCAAATTAAAATTCAATATAAGCATTGATACACCTGGTTTTTAAGAAAATAGCCTAGGCTTAGTTGGTGTATGTTAAAATAAATGAATGGTTAAACAAAACTTATATAATAGTGATAATAAACTTATAATAGTATATAAATCACATTATAATAATGTATATATTTACATATAGTGGAGTAATACTACTAAGGTAAATTTTTGCTTAACTTTTGAGCTTTTATACATTGTTTTGTAAATTATAAAAAGAACTTTTGTGTTTTAGGGTTTTTATATGTTGATAAATAATGTAAGAATAGATATAATCTTTTATAGATCAATATTTTTTACGAGAATAAAAGCAGGAGGAATTAGCAATGAGCGAGTATTCAATTTATGATGATTACGAAGAAGAGAAAATAAATGGAAAAGTTTATTTAATGAGTCCATCGGCTAATCCAAAACATGGTACTATTATTAAGAATTTAGTTAAGTTAATTGATAATTATATAGAATCAAATAATCTAAAATGTGTAGTATTTGGAGATAACTTAGATGTATATTTTACTGAGGATGAGTATGTCATTCCCGATGTAACAGTTGTGTGCGATGAAAATAAATTAGAGGAAGATGGTTATCATGGCATACCTACATTGATAGTTGAAGTGATCTCTCCAGGAAGCTACAAACATGATACCGAAGATAAGCTTAAGCTATACGAAGACTTTAAGGTTCCTGAGTTTTGGCTTATAGATTATAACAATAAAACATTAAAACAATATACGTTGATTCAAAATAAATATGCTGATATAAGAACATGGGTTTTACTTGATCAAAGTGAGTTCAAAAGATTAAGTAAAGAAGAGAAATTAACCTATACAACTAAATTTTATTCATCTTCTTTCCAAGATCTGGAATTAGATTTAAAGTATATATTCAAACCCATCTTTAGATAAATCTTGGAAAATTCATGCTTTATGATTGTAGCTATGAATTTTAGTTTTTATCACATATATTAAAAAAAAAGCTTCATAGAGAAATCTATGAAGCTTTTTTAAAGTGAGGTGTGAGAATGTGAAAGAAACTATTTTATTAGTTAACTATATTGATGCTCATTTGAATATTGTGTGTTGTATCGCTTACTATAGTGATTGTATTTGTATAGTCACCATATTTGTTTGCAGTAGCAGTTATATTCCAATCACCAGGTTCAACATTACTTATTGAATAGAAACCAGATAAATCTGTTGTTGCAGTATAAGTTTTTCCATTGCTTTCTATTGTTATAGAAACACCATTTATTGGGGTTCCAGAGTTCTTATTTGTAACTGTTCCTGAAAGAGTAAACAATTTTACTAATTGAACATTATAAGTTGTATTATCTATAACTTTTAATGTCTCATTCACTTCAGAATATCCACTAGCTGTTACCTTTGTTGTATAATCACCAGTTACAACGTTGTTTATAGTGTATTGACCTGAACTGTTAGTAGTTGTAGTATAAGTGAGGCTTGGGTAAGCACTATTAGTTAAAACAACAGTTGCATTTGTAATTCGAGTATTTGTATTTTTATCTGTTACTATACCAGTAACTGTAACAATTTTACGGCTTAATTCAGCATTATAAGTTGAATTATCTATTACTACAATATTTCCAGTGACATCTGTATATCCTTCAGCACTTACTTTTGTCAAATAATTTCCAGTTGGAATATTATTTATAGAATATGCACCAGATTGATCAGTAGTAGCTGTAAATGTTTGTCCATTTGCTGTGATAGAAACGGTAGCACCTTCAATTGGTAACTTAGTATCTTTATCAGTAACTATACCAGTTATTGAAACAATTTTACGCTCCATTTGTGCGTTGTAAGTTGTGTTAGATTGTACACTTACAGTTCCAGTAACATCAACATATCCATCAGCAGTAACTTTTGTTGTATAATCGCCAGTTGGTACGTTGTTTATAGAATATATACCAAGGGAATTAGTATTAGCAGTTAGAGTATTTCCATCTTTATCAGTTAAAGTAACAGTAGCATTTGGAATTGGAAGTCCAGTGTTTTTATCTGTTACGAGCCCTCCAACATTGACCATAGTGCGATTAAGCTCAGCATTGTAAGTTGTTGGATTATCTTTAACAGTTAAAGTACCAGTTAAATCATCATAACCATTAGCAGTAACTTTAGTAGTATAATCGCCAGTTGGTACATTGTTAATAGTATAAATACCAAGTGAATTAGTATTAGCAGTTAGAGTATTTCCATCTTTATCGGTTAAAGTAACAGTAGCATTTGGAATTGGAAGTCCAGTGTTTTTATCTGTTACGAGTCCTCCAACATTAACCATTGTGCGATTAAGCTCAGCATTGTAAGTTGTTGGATTGTCTTTAACAGTTAAAGTACCAGTTAAATCATTATAACCGTTAGCAGTAACTTTAGTAGTATAATCACCAGTTGGTACATTATTAATAGTATAAATACCAAGTGAATTAGTATTAGCAGTTAGAGTATTTCCATCTTTATCAGTTAAAGTAACAGTAGCATTTGGAATTGGAAGTCCAGTGTTTTTATCTGTTACGAGTCCTCCAACATTGACCATTGTGCGATTAAGCTCAGCATTGTAAGTTGTTGGATTGTCTTTAACTGTTAAGTTACCGGTTAAATCATCATAACCGTTAGCAGTAACTTTAGTAGTATAATCACCAGTTGGTACATTATTAATAGTATAAATACCAATGGAATTAGTATTAGCAGTTAGAGTATTTCCATCTTTATCGGTTAAAGTAACAGTAGCATTTGAAATTGGAAGTTTAGTGTCTTTATCTGTAACAATTCCACCAACGTTAACCACACAGCGGCTGAGTTCAGCGTTATAAGTTGTTGGATTATCTTTAACAGTTAAAGTACCAGTTAAATCACCGTAGCCGTTAGCAGTAACTTTAGTAGTATAATC
>WQUF01000381.1 GCA_009785875.1 Oscillospiraceae bacterium
ATTCAAACATTCGATCAGGAACATGGGATTATGTAAAGACTGTTCCGATCCACCGATTCAGCTGCCTAACAATAGGCATTATAGGCTTGGGAAGAATTGGCAAGCAGTATGCAAAGCGTGCCAATGCCTTTGGATTCCGCATTATCGCTTCAGACGACAGAGCCTTTGACGTGCCTGATTATGTTACGATGGTACCTTTTGAAACTCTGCTAGAACAATCTGATGTCGTATCCCTTAATTGTCCTCGAAATAACAACATCGACCTCGTGAGCGACCGAGAATTTTCCATGATGAAGAAAGGAGCATGTATAATCAATGTTTCAAGAGGCGGTTTGATAAACGAAGATGCTTTGGAACGTGCTCTTTCATCTGGTAAAATAGCTGGAGCTGGTATCGATGTAGTTTCAAGTGAACCAATGCCGAGAGATCATCCACTTTTAAAACACGATAATGTCTCCATCAGCCCACATATGGCTTGGTATTCAGAGGAATCTTTTTTAGAACTCTGTAGCAAGGTGGCAGAAGAGGCTGTGCGTTTTGTTAGGGGAGAAGAACTCTGTTATCCAGTAAATAAAATACAAATATGTAATCGTTATTATGATTTTAAATTTAATAAAAATAAGGAGAGATCTTAATGGAATATGTAATTGGTATTATTTTGCTTTTAACTTTTTTTGGACTTGCTTACTACTGTATTAAAGGCTATAACTTGATGATTGGATTTTTGATCATTTCAATCATATGGACAATCCTTCCACTCCTGGGTACATTGGTTTCATCACATTCGTTTATTCAAGCTAATGAAGTTTTGCAATTTGGAGCAGGAACTAAGACATCGCTTGTTAGTATACTCAATAAAATTTATCAAACTGCACCAGAAGGATGGGGTACTACTCTCGTCAATGTTTGTTGGGGTGCATGGTTTGGCCGTGTCTTGATGGAAACTGGTATTGCTTCCACACTCATTAGGAAGACAGTTGAGCTTGGTGGCGACCGTCCAATGATCACTATGGCTCTTTTAAATATAGTTACTGCAATCATTTTCACCGCTATGACAGGTGCTGGTCCGGTTATAGCTATCGGCGTAATCGTATTGCCTATTTTGATGTCTCTTGGTGTTCCAAAGGCTATTGCACTCTTTGATTTCATGGGTTCAGTCGCTGCTGGTATTTATCTCAATCCTGTAAACTTTGCACAATATAGAGCATTCTTTTTACCTGCAGATAAAATGCCTGATTTCACATTGGGCTGGTATGCAGCTAAATGGGGTTATGCAGCTGTTATAATCATGTTAATCGCTACAACTGTATTAGCAGGTATCTACCTAAAGCGCAGCAAAGTCAGCCATGCTTGGGCTGCTCAGACGAAAACTGCTCCTCAACAAGTGAACACTCCATATTATACACTTATATTACCTATTATTCCAGTTGTACTCAATATCTGGCTCGGTTTTTCTGTAATAGGTGGATTTATAATTGCAGGTTTCCTCGCATTATTCTTATGCAGAAAGATGAACGGATCATTTAAAGAAAATTGTCAGCTCGTAAATAAATTGTACTATGATGGTGTTGTAGATACAGCTCCTCTCATCGGATTCTTGCTCACACTTCCTATGTTTAATAGTGTAGCGACTTATGCTGCTCCATATTTTAAGACTATTCTCGGACCTATAATGCCAACAAATGAGATAGTAGTTTGTATATTGTTTGCTGTACTCCTTGGACTTGGGCTTTTCCGTGGTCCAATGACATTAGTTGGTTGCGGTGCTGCAACGTTAGGCGTTTTATCCAATGTTGCCAAGTTCTCAGTCCCATTCCTCTATACAGTGTTTGCTATTCCGACCATTACAGTGAATATCGGTTCCTGCATTACGCAATCGTGGATTGCTTGGGGGCTTGCTTACACCAAAGTAGAGTCAAAGGACTTCCTGAAGCGTTCGATACCAAATGCTTATCTAGCTGGTATAGTTTTATACATTGTTGCAGCTATTACGATGACTGGTTTAGGGCAACAATGGTTCCTTTCGTAATTTAAAGGTATTAGGAGGAGAGATCTTAATGGAATATGTAATTGGTATTATTTTACTTTTAACTTTCTTTGGACTCGCTTACTACTGCATAAAAGGCTATAATTTAATGATTGGATTCTTGATCATATCAGTTATATGGACAGTCCTTCCACTGCTTGGTACATTGATTTCATCTCAAGCATTTGTTCAAGCTAATGAAGTTTTGCAATATGGAGCAGGAACAAAGACAACGCTTATTAGTATACTCAATAAAATTTATCAAACTGCACCAGAAGGATGGGGTACTACTCTCGTCAATGTTTGTTGGGGTGCTTGGTTTGGTAGAGTGCTTATGGAAACTGGAATCGCTTCGACTCTAATTAGAAAGACAGTTGAACTTGGTGGCGACCGTCCTATGATCACAATGACTCTCTTAAATATAGTTATTGCAATCATTTTTACTGCTATGGTAGGGGCAGGTCCAGTTATAGCTATTGCTGTAATCGCATTGCCTATTTTGATGTCTCTTGGTATTCCAAAGGCTCTTGCGTTGTTTGATTTCATGGGTTCGGTGGCTGCTGGTATTTATCTCAATCCTGTAATCCATGCGCAAATTAGAGCATTTATTTTACCTGTGGATAAAATGCCTGAATTCACTCTTGGTTGGTATGCTGCCAGATTTGGTTATATAGCTGTTGCAATCATGTTAATCTCTACAACTGTACTAGCTGCTATCTATCTAAAGCGTAGTAAAATGAGCCATGCTTGGGCTGCTCAAACTAGAACTACAACTCCTCCACAAAAGAATGCTCCATATTACACTCTTATATTGCCTATAGTCCCGGTTGTATTAAAAATCTGGCTGGATTTTTCTGTTATAGGTGGATTTATAATTGCAGGTTTTCTCGCACTATTCTTATGCGGAAAAATGAAAGGAACATTTAAAGAAAATTGTCAACTCGTCAATAAATTATACTACGATGGCGTTGTTGATACAGCTCCACTCATTGGATTCCTCTTAACACTGCCTATGTTTAACATTGCGGCAACTTATGCTGCTCCATATTTTAAGGCTATTATTGGGCCTATAATACCAACAAGCGAGATAGTTGTTTGTATATTATTCGCTGTGCTCCTTGGATTCGGGCTTTTCCGCGGTCCTATGACGTTATTTGGCTGTGGTGCTGCAACCTTAGGCGTTCTATCCAATGTTGCCAGCTTTTCAGTTCCATTCCTTTTTGTGGTGTTTGCTATTCCGGCCATTACAGCGAATATTGGTTCCGATATTACACAATCGTGGATTGCTTGGGGGCTTGGTTATACAAAAGTCGAGTCTAAGGATTTTTTGAAACTTTCGATTCCGAATATTTATTTAGCGGGTGTACCTTTATATATTCTTGCAATTATTACAATGACTGGTTTAGGACAACAATGGTTCCTTAAATAGATTGAAAGTCTTAGGGGGTTAGAATATGGTAAAGCAGCGATTGGTTCGCATGGGTATCGATGTGGGTGGCACATATACTAAATGCGTTGCAATAGATAATGTCACACACGGGATCATATGCAAATATGAAGTTAAGACTACC
>WQUF01000382.1 GCA_009785875.1 Oscillospiraceae bacterium
TTATAATGAATTATAATTTTCAACTAATTCGCTGCAAACCCTCTTTTTGCCTTGAGAAAAATTCTCCCCATCTTTTATAGCAGATGATTGTCCAATATATATTGCTCTCTTCCGTTTATTCACCTTAATCGGTACAAAAGAAACATGCTTTTTATTTTTTTCATAATAAAACTTATCTATAGTCACAAAACCTGTATATAGCCTGCCCACCTTGTCATCTTCACTTTTATAATCGATATCAGCAAATAATAGCACATTTTCATTTTTATTTAAAATCTCTGCAGATGGCTTTATAGTAGTGTCTATTACAGTGAATGGATTTCTGCTCACTGGTATTCCTCTTATGGATCTACCAAGTTTTGGAACGAAAAAAGAGAGTACTTTTGAAAAAACAAATGCAATGGGTTTCGGATATCCAAGCCTTACAGTAAACGTATAACCATAATATTGTTTAAATGCAGTGTCCTTTTCACAAAACACATTTAGCATCCATAGATGCACAGGTGTTTCAAACCACATCATGACGTTCATAGCACCTTGCAAATTTTGATGATGCCCAACAAACACAACGGGCTCGTTTGGAACCTCTCCAATTGTTGTAAGCTTCCTATTAAATATTCTTAAAAATCCCCTGCAAAAATAGTATAAATTCCCGTAAGGTTTACTAGCACTGTCACTAGCAAAAACAAATCTAAGCTGCAATTGATAGCTTAGTAGTGCAAGCGTTATATCCACCACAGATTTTATAATAGAAGCATTTATATGAATAAAAGAGTTAAATAAAAATACCAAACTATAGGAAGTCATCATTTGGAAAATCCATAATAGATAATATTTATAAAATTGCTTTTTAAATTGGCTATGGGATTCTTTATTTGATATTGTAAAAAATTTTCTATTCATTGTAAAATCCCACAGAGAAGATAATGTACGGGATATTACAGTAGATATAAAGAGCCTTTCTGCAATTGCCATTTGAGAAAAGATATATGTATTGCTTATAAAAAAAGTCCCCACATCGATAACGGCGGACCCAATAGAAGCTGCTGAATAAAGGCATATATTAAATATAAGTAAGCCTATAATCCTCACTGTATCTATATATGTCCTATAGTGAGTGCTTTTATTATCTATATGCTTAACTTTTATTGGTACTTGTTTAATTTCGATGTCCCTTCTTTTAAATTGAATTAGCACGTTCACTTCATAATCATAATGGTTCCCGTGAATTTTTGCCAGCCAATCAATCTCTTTCATAGAAATTGCTCTAAGTCCCGTTTGAGTATCTTTAATGGTTAAACCATACAAGACCTTAAAGGTACTATTCAATAATTTATTTCCAATGTAATTTCTCTTAAGACTGTTTTCTTTGTTAAGCGATCTAACTCCTAAAATCAGACAATTAGGGTTAGTATTCAATTCTTCCGACACTTTTATTATGTCCGATGCTTCATATTTCCCATCGCAGTCTGCAGCAATTACACCGCTATATTCTTTAAAATTCTCTAAACAATAAGATAAGGCAGTCTTTAATGAAGCTCCCTTCCCCAGATTCCTTTTATGTTTAAGTACTATAACATCTTCATAAATATTTAATTTTTTAAAAATGTCATCAAAACCAGCATCACTTCCATCATCGACTATTATTATTTTGAATTCATTTTTGTGTACAAGTTCATCGACTAACGAAATTAGCCTTTTATCTGGATTTAATGACGGAATAATAACGACATGCTTCATTCAAACTCTCTCCTATTTTAAATAACAATGCTACTCTTTTTTATTATACCAAATTATCGAATACAATTAAACAAATAATTGAGATTACAGGTTGAAATATGATAGAATTTAATTAATGACTCATATATTGAATCATATATTGTATCACTATAAACATTATATTGGAGGACTTATGGAAAAGTTACTTAAATTAAAAAATATTTTAGAAGAAGTGCGCATGATAAACATATCAATTGGACAGCTTAGCTGGGATCAGTCAACAGAACAGCCTAAGCTTGCAAGAGGTGAATACAGCAATGTATTGGCTTATTTGTATGGAAAAAGCCACAGTTTAATAATAAACGATGAAGTTAGAGACATCATCAATAGTTTAAAAGATGACGATAGTTTAAACAACATCGACAGAGCAATTTTAAACGAATTAAAAGATGATTTCGAAAAGAAGGAAAAAATACCTAAAGAACAATACGAAGAATATGCCAGATTACAAAGCTTATCTACATTAGCCTGGGAAGAAGCTAAAGAGAAAGATGATTTTGAAATATTTAAACCTTTTCTTGAGAAGATCGTAGATTACGATAAAAAATTCATCGAGCTCATCGGTATTAACGGTCATCCATACAACACTCTTTTAAGAGATTACGAAAAGGGTTTAAATGTAGATGATTTAGATAAATTCTTCCATACTTTAAAAGAGGAATTAATGCCTTTAGTCTTAAAAGCATCCTCAGTTGGAAATCCTGTGTTCGATTTTGAACATAAAGCATATGATATAGATAAGCAAAGGAAATTTTCTAGATTTTTATCTGAATATTTAGGTCTTGATTTTCAAAAAGCTGTTTTAAAGGAGTCAGCACATCCTTTTACTGATGCGTTTTCAAATAAGGATACTAGAATTACTAGTCATTACCATTTGAATAAATTTTTATCATCCATATTCTCAACCGCTCATGAGACCGGTCATGCTCTTTATGAACAAGGCATAGATGATGAAATAGCTCATACCATTTTAGGATCCGGGTCTTCTATGGCGATGCACGAATCTCAATCTAGGTTATATGAAAATATTATCGTAAGAAATAAGAACTTCTGGGTGCCGATTTACGATAAACTTCAGGCAATATATTACGATAATTTAAAAGATGTCTCTTTAGACGATTTTTATAGATGCATCAATAAGTCACAACCATCTTTGATTAGAATTGAAGCAGATGAACTTACTTATCCATTTCATATAATTATAAGATATGAAATTGAAAAACTGCTATTTGAAGATAAGGTGAAAGTCTCTGATCTTCCTGAAATTTGGAATGAAAAAGTATACGAATATTTAGGAATTAAACCTACTGGATTTTCTGATGGAATACTTCAAGATATTCATTACTCCAAAGGAAATTTTGGTTATTTCCCGTCATATGCCCTTGGAAGTGCTTATGCCAGTCAATTTGCCTATGGAATGAGCAAAACTTTAAATTTAGATGAGTGCTTGCTTCAAGGAAATCTATTAAAAATAAACGAATATTTAAGAAGAAATATGCATAAATATGGAAAGTTAAAGACATCAAAAGAGCTTTTATTAGAAATTTCAGGGGAAGAATTTAATCCAAAATACTATACAGAATATTTAAAGGATAAGTTTTCTTCCATCTATAAATAATCAACACTAAGCTTATTAGCTATTAATCTATGAATATTATATCGGAGGCATTATGGAAAAGTTAATTAGACTAAAAAACATTTTAGAAGAATCACGTATGATTGGAATTGCCAGTAGTCGTCTTATGTGGGATCAATCAACTGAGCAACCTAAACTTGCAAGAGGAGAATACAGCAATACATTAGCTTATTTACAGGG
>WQUF01000383.1 GCA_009785875.1 Oscillospiraceae bacterium
AGAAAAGACTATAAACATCACGGCGGTACAGATATACCAATAAGAATGAATTCAAAACTAACTTCAAAAGGAGATAGATTTGATTCTTTTGAACAAGATTATTATTCAAAGCATAGACCGAGTGAATTCAATTCAGGATTTGAAAGCAATTTAGAGCCTATAAAAGAAGCAATAGAAGATTTTGAGAAGTCAAGGGGAAAATTTGATGAATTAAAAAAATTGTTTGGAAAAGAAACTAAAGACCCGCTCGCTAACATGACCGAACAGGAAGCGAAAAAATATGAAGAATACGAAAAAGCATACAAAGAAGAGAAAAAACAAATTGAACAACAAGAATCTACTCCTGTCGAAGAAGAATTGACACCAACACAACAGCAATTCATTAATGAGCAAATATCCGAATACGACAAACTCATTACAGATGCCGAAAAATCCCATAGACAAGCAATCAAAGACAGAGATAACGCTATGTCAGAATTCAACCAAGCAAATAATCTTTTCAGAGAAGAAACCGAAGAAAGGAATCTGTTTGGAAACGAAGGAATGACCGATGTTTCTAATGAAAATGCAAGACGTATAAATGAGCAATATCAATCTGCCGTTGATAGAGCAAAAACTGAATTGGATAATTTAAGGAATAACAGGAATTCGGCAATTGAAAATATTATTCGTGAAGCAAAAGCGCAAACTGAAATACCGGAACCTGAAAAATCCATTCAAAAACAATTAAATGATGTTGGAGGCGATATAATTGCTCATGCTAATAATGTAGTAAAAAAAGCGGAAGTCAGAAAAGAAGAAGGAAATGTGAATACTAATCCTTCCGAAGTACAAAAAGAAGCCGGAAACTATCAGAAAGGGCACGTAAATGTTCAAGGATTCGATATTACTATTGAAAATCCAAAAGGTTCTATTCGATCAGGAATAGATGAAAACGGAAATCAATGGAGCCAAAAAATGAATAATACTTATGGTTATATTCGAGGAACAAAAGGGAAAGATGGTGACCATATAGATGTATTCTTGGGAGATAATCTTACAAGTGACAAAGTATTTGTTATTGACAGGGTTAATCCGGAAACCGGAGCATTTGATGAACATAAGGTAATGCTTGGTTTTAATTCAACCGAAGAAGCCAGAAAAGCGTATGTTTCTAATTATGGAGATGGAAGCGCCGGATTGGGACGTATTACCGAAACTAATATCGCTAATTTTAGAAAATGGACTGAAAATGAGGGTAGAAGAATTAAGCCTTTTGCTGAATATAAAGATAATCAACCGGATGTTCCAGAATTAGATGATAACTTTTTCACCACAGAAGAAACCGCTCCATTCCAAATAACCGACCAACAATTCACGCCTATTAGCAAAGAAGCATTTGGCAGGCTTATAAACCGACTGAAAGAATCTGGATTGGCTCGTAATGTTATTACAGATGAGAAAAAAATGCGTGAGTATTTAGGAAAAAAAGGTGTGAGAGCATTTCAAGCATTAGCAGATTTAAGTAATGCTCACAGTGTTTCTAAGTTTATAAACGATGTTTTGGATGGTAAAATAAAAAAAGGAGAACAACTTATCACAATACCTTACCGTATAAATAAAATAGCAGAAAAAAAGATTGGACATCAAATAACAAGTCATAAAGTTAGAGCGGAAGAAATACGCCACATTAAAAATGAACATGGAAGAGCGAGAACTGAATATCCAAATGATATTCCATTAAGAAATGAAGATATAGCATTGCTACCATACATTATGGCTGCTCCGGATAATATTTTAAAAGGCACTACAAAAGGTGGAAGAGAAAGCGTAAGATACGAAAAAACATTAAGTAATGGTAATATTATTATTGTAGAAAGTGAAATACGTCCAAAAGGAACTGATATGCAGAATATTACGATGTGGGCAAAAAAAAATCACTCTACCAATGCGCCGAGTGCGACCCTAAGGGCTTCTGGTGCTACGTCCGAAACGCACATTAGTCAGAATGACGTTGCAAAGATAATGCAAGATTATGAAATAGCCAAACAAAAAGAGGAGAATAATTTACGAAATGACATTCGCCTAATGTCCACCTATAAAGGTGAAATTTACGGATTTGTAACTCCAGAAGGCGATGTTTATATTGATCCTACAAAACTAAACGCCAACACTCCAATACATGAATTTGGTCACTTATTCTGGAATTCATCCATTCCGGAAGAAATGAAAACAGAAATTACCAATCTTTTAAAACAAACTCCCGGCTGGAAGAAACTTGAAAACAATCCTGCATACTCTAATTTGAAAACCGATGATCAAAAAGCAGATGAATTGTTTAACACTTTGCTTGGTAACTACGGAGAAAATAATCTGCAAACCCGTGAGATTATGGGTGATAATATTTCTTTGTTTGCTCGCATACAAAACGCTATCAATAATTTTCTGCAATGGTTGAAAGCTAAATTCGGAAATACGACTGCAAGATTGAATGAATTTGCAAAGCAAACTCTTGGAAATTTATTGAGCGGTGAAGAATTATCACCTTCCCAAAGTCAGGAAGGTGATACCAAAAACCAATCTGTAAATTTGGAAAATTCAAAAGAAACAAATAACTTTGCAGAAAATGTTGAAGACAATGTACGATATAACACAGAGCAAATATTACAATCGGATTCAAGAATGGAATACGAAAGAATCTCAGGGCGTGAAAGAAATGCAGAAGTCGCCGGTAGATTGGAAAGCTATCGACAAACAGATAGAAGAAATGTTTCAGGCACACAGTCAAGTAAATCCAAACAAGAAGATGAATTAAAGAAATACGCTAAGCAAGAAGGAATTTGGCTTGATGAAAAAGATATTAAGGCTAACGCTGAGAGAAAAATACCATCAGGAAAAGAAGCTGATGTGTATATAAACAAAGATGGGAAAACCGTAACTAAAGTCATTAACTACTCAAAATACAGCAAAACTCCTGCTGAATTTTTAGATAATCGTATTTTATTATTCAACCAATTATTCGATGGTACTCCATATAAAATAGTTGGATTTACGGAAACTAATAAGGGATTTTCTTTTGTAGTAGAACAACCTTTTATTAAAGGAAGATTATTAGATAATCTTGCTACTTCTGTCGATTCTCTTAAAACTCAACAAAAAAGAGTTGAAGATTACATGTTGGAAAAATTTGGCATGGAACCTTCAGGAGTGGACGCTTATAGCAATGGAGAGATAACAATAGAAGATGTTCATTTAAAAAATGTAATTGAGGGAGAAGATGGCAATTTGTATGTGATAGATGCAGTTCCCCATTTCAATGAATCTGAAAATGAACAAAATACTGAAATTAAACAACCAGATTCCAATGTTCGTTTCCAAATAGCTCCAACCACACCTACTACTCAGCAATATAGAGAGGAATTAGACAAAAAGTTAAACAGATGGCAATCTAAATTTGCAGAAAATTGGCAGGACAGATACTTGCCTGTTAAAGAATTTTTGGATGTCCTAAGAAAAGCAGGGACGGATATAAAAGATTATGCAGATTTTTATCTTCAATCCACTCACTTGGCAGGGAAAAATGATGCTCAATGGGAATC
>WQUF01000384.1 GCA_009785875.1 Oscillospiraceae bacterium
CGATGATTCTGTTTTCTCCAATTAGGTCTACAACATCGCAAACAGTTGCAATAGCTGCAAATTCTATATATTTTTCAAAGCCTTTTTTATTATAGTGTATATACAAGCTCTCAGAAAGCTTAAGTGCTACACCAGCCCCACACAGTTTTTTAAAGGGATATTCGCAGGATTCTCTCTTTGGATTTAAAATAGCAATGGCATTTGGAAGGATTTCTTCTTTATCTGGAGTTAAATTTATTTCATGATGATCTGTAATGATTACTTTTATGCCCAGATCTCTTGCATAATCAATAGCATCAAAAGCTGATATTCCATTATCACATGTGATGATGAGCTTTACACCTTTTTCATAAGCTCTTAAAACCATGTTCTTATTGATTCCGTACCCATCGATGATCCTATGAGGGATGGCATATGTGACATTTCCACCTAATTCGCATATACTGGAATAGAGTATATATGTGCTCACAACACCATCTACATCGTAGTCCCCGATGATTTCTATAAGTTCATCGTTCAATATGGATTTTGAAATTATATCTACAGCTTTATCCATATCCTTCATTTTAAAAGGATCGTTTAAATTTTTTAAATCAGGATGCAAAAAATCCCTGGCTTCTTTTATGGATTTAACATTTCTATTTACTAAAAGTTTTGCTACGATTGGACTTACATTTAATTCTCTGCTCATTTCGTTAATTGGAGCTTTAACGTTTTTCATCATCCATTTTTCCATATGGCACCTGCTAAAATTAATTGGTTACTTTATTTTAACATATTGCTATCAATCTATAAATGATTTACAATAAATAAAAACTATTTGGAGGTTTAAAATATGGCACCAATGTTCTCTCTTTTATCATATGATAATTATAATAGATGAAGAGGGTAAAATTGAAAAGACATTTGATAAAGTAAAGACAGCTACACATGGAGCCGATGTGCTGGCTTATCTTCAAAATAAAAAAATTTTATAAAACCCCTTGAAAAAATTAAAACATAGTGATATAAAATAATTGAAATTAGAAATAATGGTTATACATATTGATAAACCATTAAAATTATAGAAAGGATTTGATATTTATGGCTGGATTAGTTCCATTTAACAGAAAAAACTCAATTTCTGCCTATGATAGCTTTTACGATATGCTCGATGACTTCTTTAACAGAGATGTTTTACCAACAAAATCTTTTGAAAGACAAACTTTTAAAATTGATGTTAAAGAGACTGATAATGACTATGTAATTGAAGCAGACCTGCCAGGAGTAAAAAAAGAAGAGGTTTCTCTTGATTTAAATGATGGAAAGCTCACTATTTCAGTTGTAAGAGACGAGAATATAGATAAGAGCAAAGAAAATTATGTTCATAAAGAGAGAGTTTATTCTTCAATGGCGAGATCGATTTATCTACAAGATTCTAAAGCTGATGGTATCAAGGCTAAACTGGATAATGGTGTTTTAACAATCAATGTAAACAAAGTAGAAAAGACTTCTAAGTCATGTAAAATTGATATTGAATAAAAATTAAGGGTATGCTTCATGTATACCCTTATTTAATAAATTTAAATTGGAGGGAAATTAAATGAAAGCTTTATTGTTTTTAGCAAACGGTTTTGAGGAGATTGAAGCTCTTTCTGTTGTGGATATATTAAGAAGGGCAGGTGTCACAATTTCGACCTGCTCTATAATGGGTCAGAATCAGGTTAAGGGTTCTCACAACATAATAGTCATCGCAGATTTAAATATTAAAGATATCCATGAAAAGGATTATGATGTATTCATTCTTCCTGGTGGAATGCCTGGGGCTAAAAATTTAAAAGAAAATAAAGATGTCATAAGGATTATTAAAAATGCTTTTAAAGAGAAGAAATTAATTGCAGCTATTTGTGCAGCTCCAATTGTGCTCATAGAAGCTGGTATCTTAAAAGGTAAGAATGTCACATCTTATCCTGGATTTTTAGATAAAAATGGAGATTATAATTTTCTTGAGGACACAATTGTAATAGATGAGAATATAATAACAAGTAGAGGTCCTGCAACAGCTCCATATTTTGCATTTGCTATTTTGGAAAAATTGGGAATTGATCCTTCATCTTTAAAGGAGTCAATGCTTTATAATTTATTGGGAGTTTAATAAATGAGAGGTGATTTTTTTGAAGAGCATTAAGCCTGAAAGGGGGCCTTCTTTAATTGGAGTAATAGGCTCTATATTAGGGATAATTTTTGGAATATTCTGGATTACTGTAGTTTTTAGACTGTCAGGGGGTATGTCAGGACTAATGGGTCTTATTCTATCATTAATTAGTACTATTTTTATAGTTGTTGGAATTACACAAGCTGTTTACAACTTTAAGAATGCAGCCAGAAAAAATCGTTTTTCTGAATATGACATCGTGCCTGGTAATGTTCTATATATATCAGGAGTAGTCCTATAAGCTACATTATATGGTGTAAGTGTCTTTAAAGTGCCATCTAACTTAACCTGCTCTAATGTCACCATGTTTGTTAAAAAGTATGGATCATAAGTGCTTCCTACTGTAGTAGATTCACTGGATCTATATCCTAATCCTCCTGTGTCGCCATATCCACATCCCCAAACATTTCCATCAGATAATTCTACTAATGTGGTGGTACTGGATCTTAATATCCTTGTGCAGGTTTTTCCTTGTGGTATTATCATTGCTGTAAAGGTATTGGTCTGGGTCTTATTTCCAAGATCTAATTCATCTAATTGGGTTTAAATTTTTAATTTAGATGAAAGCTTAGACCTAAGATTTTGGGTTTATATTTGGTGTTTTAAATGGCTTATAAAAAAAGGATTAGAATTCCTGATTTGAATTTCTAATCCTAAAATTTACATATATCATTTTAAATTAAAAAATTCCCACGATCATGTGTTTATTTTTTGTACTAAGTCTAACTAATAATAGAACTAGATTCATTTCATTTAAAAGTTAATCTTGTCGTTTTTTATTCCTCAGCTATCCAAATAGACTCATTTTCATTAATTGCATCCGAAATTATACTACAAATTTCCTCTAAAACATTTTTTGTTTTTTCAAATCTGAAATTTCTTGTTTCTAAATTATTAAACTGCAATAAACAATCTTTCAAGTTCGGTATTCTCCATGGGTTTTCATTATACCATCCAATACATAAATGATAGTAATATGCCAATCCAGTCCAACCATTTTCTGAAGGCTCAATTGACCTCATGATGTCATCAAAATAACCATCCCATATACTCAATATCTTGCTACTTCCATTATTATACGATTTAATGAACTGGATTTCATGTTCTCCTTCATAACCTTTGTAATATTTATCATTTATTTCAATCATATTCACAAACATCCTCTTTTTTATGGTGCTAATATATGCCCAGCATTTAATATTAAATCTTGTAAAGATGTAGTTGTTCCTTTATTATAAGCATCTACAGCTGCTTGCCATTGCCACATAGGGGTCCAATCATTATTAACTCCAGGTGTATATATATTCTCCACTCTCAATTGTCCAGTAGGCGTTCCTGGAGTAATTCGTTGAATAACCCATGAATTATTA
>WQUF01000385.1 GCA_009785875.1 Oscillospiraceae bacterium
CGAATATATGCAAAGAGTTGAGATTAGATCTTGAAAAAGTAATCTCAGAAGGTGGAGGAAAAAAAGCATATGTAGAAGGGTATACCATAGCTGGAAAAACCGGAACTGCTCAGAAAATAAGCGAAACAGGCAGAGGCTATGAGTCAGGGAAATATATTGCAACTTTTGTGGGCATGGTTCCTGCTGATAACCCTCAATTGACTGTTTATATATCAATAGATGAACCTGATCCAAGCAATTACTATGCAGGACAGATAGCAGCTCCGGCAGCAAGAGATTTATTTTTAAAGATGTTTAATCACTTTTCAATAAATCCTACTGTTAATCCTGCTCTTTCTGCAAGTTTGCTTCAAGATATGACAGTGCCTGAAGTGAGAGGACTTAAGGTCTTCGATGCTGGGATAAAGTTAAAAGAAAATAGATTTGTACCTGAGGTACAAGGTAATGGCGAGTTCGTGGTAGATATGAATCCAAAACCGGGTTCTATGATGACTGAAAATAGCAAAGTAATTCTATATACTTCAGATGATAATAAATATAACAGCATAGTCGTTGTGCCAAAATTTGTGGGCATGGATTCGGATAAGGCAATGGCACTTGCTAAAGAATTAGGATTTGTAGCTACTTTAGAAGGGCATGGAATAATAACAGAACAGAATATAGAGCCATCTATAGAGGTTGACAAGGGAGTTAAAATAATTTTAAAATCTGAAGAAATTTATGGTGATTAAAATAGAAGTTGGAGGATAAAATGAAGCTTACACAATTGATGGAAGGACTAAAATACGAAACTAAGGATATCTTAGATAACATTGATATAAAAGGCATACAATACAATTCTAATAAAGTTTTAGATGGATATGCATTTGTCTGTATACAGGGTCTTGGTGTTGACAGGCACCTTTATATAGAAGATGCGGTAAAAAATGGAGCGACTTTAATAATTGCAGAAAGAGATGTGGATACATTTGGAGCCATTTTAGTAAAGGTAGAGAATGCTCGTATTGCCTTAAGTCAAATGAGTAAAAACTTCTATGGAAAGAGCGATGAAAGATTAAAGATAATAGGTGTTACAGGGACAAAAGGAAAAACTACCACCACATATTTGATTAAATCTGTCTTAAAAACTTTTGGAAAAAAGGTCGGGTTAATAGGTACAATTGCAAATTATATAGACGATGAAAAAATAGATTCAACTTCTACCACACCAGAATCCCTTGAGCTGCATAAACTATTTAAAAGAATGGTTGAAGCTTCCATGGAATATTGTATAATGGAAGTTTCATCCCACTCTTTAGCTTTAGACAGGGTATATGGAATAAATTTTTATGCATCTATATTTACAAATTTAACTAGAGATCATCTAGACTTCCATAAGACGTTTGAGAATTACTTCGATGCAAAGGCAAAGCTATTTTCTATGTCAAAATATTGCATCATAAATGTAGATGATGCATATGGACCGAAGATGTTAGAGAGGTCCCAAGGAATAAATTTGACTTATGGAATAAATAATAGAGCTGATTTCATGGCAGAGGATGTAAAAGGAAATACTTTTTTAGTTGGAAATGAAAGATTTGAATGTGCGCTTCCAGGCATTCACAATATATATAACTCATTAGCTACCATAGCAGCGATGAATTTGGCTATGGTACCAGCTAAAGATATAAAACAAGGCTTGAAAGCTACTGTGGTGCCTGGAAGGTTTGAAATAATAAGCGATGAATATGATTTAGGATATACCATTGTCCTGGACTATGCGCACAACCCTGATTCTTTAGAAAAATTAATACTTGCAGCAAGAGATCATTATACTGGAAGAATTATAACTTTAATTGGCTGCGGTGGCGATAGGGATAAAACAAAAAGGCCTATTATGGGTGAAATTGCAACAAGCTTAAGCGACTACGTTTACTTAACATCTGATAATCCTAGATCTGAAGATCCTATGGATATTATATCTCAAATGGAATCTGGAATTAAAAAACAAAATTATAAAATAATAGCTGATAGAAAAAAAGCTATAAAAGAAGCAATTTTAAATGCCAAACCTCATGATGTAATTTTAATAGCCGGAAAAGGTCACGAAGATTATCAGGTACTGAAAACCGGAAAGATTCCATTTGATGAGAAATCAATAGTCAAGAGTATAATAAAGGAGGGGTTACTTTGATTGAACTGGACGATATATTAAAGGCAACTGATGGAAAGGTTATAAATCGTGGTAAGAGCTTTTATTATAAGAATTTCAGCATTGATACAAGAACCATTGAAAAAGATGATTTTTTTATAGCAATAAAAGGTGAAAAATTCAATGGAAATGATTTTGTAAAAAAAGCTTTCACAAAGGGAGCAAGTGTTTCCATGGTGGATGAAGATAGATTTGATAAACATGATTTAAATGATGCAAATTGGTTAATATTAGTAAAAGACTGCAGAAAAGCTTTAATCGATTTGGCAAGCTTTTATAGGAATAAATTAAACATTAAAGTAATTGCTGTAACTGGTTCTGTTGGTAAAACTACCACAAAAGATCTCATTCATGGAGTGGTTTCATCGAAATATAAGGCATTTAAGACAAAGGGAAACTATAATAACAGCTTGGGGCTCCCTCTTTCAATACTTTCAATAGATGAAAGCTATGAGGCGTGTGTTCTTGAGCTTGGTATGAATCATAAAGGTGAGATAGACTTACTTTCTAAGATATCGAAACCTGATTTAGCTGTCATCACAAATATCGGCACGGCGCATATAGAATTTTTAAAATCAAGAAAAAATATTTTATCTGCAAAGATGGAGATCACTAATTATTTCACAAATGAAAATAAGCTCATAATAAATGGAGATAACGATCTTTTATCCACAATCAAAAAAGAAGAAAAAGATTATGAAATCATAACCTGTGGATTTAATTTAAGCAATGATTGTATAATATCAAAAGAAAGTTATTCAAAGGATAAAATTGAATTTGATTTTTCTTATAGTTCAAATAAATATAAGTTTAAATTAAATGGATTTTATGGAAAGCATTCTATTTTAAATGCATCTTTAGCAATATGTGTGGGATTTACTTTAGGATTAAATGAAGAGGAAATTCAAACCGGATTAAATAATGTAGAAATTACTCCAATGAGGATGGAAATAGACATGCAAAATGATATAACCATTATCGATGATTGCTACAATGCAAGCCCAGATTCTATGAAAGCTGCTATAGATGTGCTTTCAAATTATAAAGAAAAGAGAAGAATAGCACTTTTAGGTACTATGGGTGAATTAGGAAATCTATCTTTTAAGTCTCACGAGGAAATAGGGTCATATGCAAAAAATAAAGTTGATATGCTTGTTACTTTCAGCAAGTATAATGAATATTATAAAAAAGGATATGGGAATAAGATATTTTCCTTTAACAATATTAACGATCTTTATAGCTTTGTTTTAAGAGAAGTGAAGAAAGATGATGTGATACTCGTAAAAGCTTCAAGGGCGGAAAAATACGAGAATATAGTAAGAATGTTAAAAAATAATTTGTTTGGTAATTAGGGGGAGTAAAGTGGGCATAAAAATTGATCTTTCAGTTATATTAGGAGTTTTAGCTTCGTTTTTAATCGCAAATATTATAGGTCCATTTGTAATAAGATATCTTAAAATACTAAAGTTTGGACAGATTGAGAGAGACCTGGGTCCTAAATCACATCAAATAAAACAAGGAACTCCTACTATAGGCGGCATAATCTTTATACTAGCTATATTGATATCCACATTGATATTTGTTAAAAGATTTAGCGATGAAGCTATGATATGCATGTATTCGCTGTTAGCTTTTGCAGCCATAGGATTTTTAGATGATATTTTAAAGATTTTGAAAAAGAATAATGAAGGTTTAAATTCAAAGCAGAAGATGATACTCCTTCTTTTTGTTTCAGGTGCTTTTGCTGTTTATACATATTTTAGGTTTGGATCATTGATTTATATTCCTATTTTAAAAGAATATTTTGATTTAAAGTGGTTCTACATTCCCTTTGTGATATTTTTTTATGCAGCAGTGACAAACGCAACAAATTTGACAGATGGTTTAGATGGGCTTTTAACATCAGTAACGCTAATAGTTATGACATTTTTGTGCGTAGTAGCATATGGCCTTTCCTCCAATACTTTAGCTATATTCTGTGGTATTGTTGTAGGCGGATTATTAGGATTTTTGAGGTTTAATAGCTATCCTGCAAGAGTTATCATGGGAGATACAGGATCTTTAGCTATAGGTGGAGTTATTTGTACTATTTGCATAGTTCTAAGGCTACCTCTTATAGTGATTTTAATAGGTGGAATTTATGTTGTTGAAGCTCTATCCGTTGTAATACAGGTTTTATATTTTAAAAAGACTAAAAAAAGGGTGTTTAAGATGGCTCCTATACATCACCATTTTGAATTATCAGGATGGCATGAAACAAAAGTAGTTTCAGTTTTTTCCATCGTCACCGTCATCTTATGCCTGCTTGCTTTTATAACTTTATGAGGAGGTGATATTATCATTAAATCTGTTGAAAAAAAATTGGAAAAGGTTAGACTTTCGAAAACTAAATTCGGAAATGTGGATTTTACTATGCACCTTACTGTTCTTGCACTAGTTGCCATTGGACTTGTAATGGTCTATAGCGCAAGTTCTTATATAGCTGCAATAAATTATAAAGATAGTACGCATTATTTAAAAACTCAGCTCTTAAGTGCTGTAATTGGATTTGCAGCTTTATTCTTCATGATGAATTTTGATTATCACAAGATAAAAAAGTACTTAAAACCTACAGTTATAGTGACCATTGTGCTATTGATTGTAGTTCTTTTTTTCCATGGCAAGGATGAGACCAGTAGATGGATACCCCTTGGACCATTTAACTTGCAGCCCTCTGAAATTGCAAAATACGTTTTAGTCGCTGTTTTAGCTTTTTTGCTGGAAAAAAATAAAGGAAATGATAGTGGATTCATAAAGGGGATTCTTTTATATGCTTTAGTTGGAGGATTTTTTGCAGGATTGATTTATTTGGGGAAAAATCTAAGCACAACTCTAATCGTAGTAATGGTAACTTTGGTGCTTTTATTTGCAGCAGGAAGGAAGATGAGATATTTTATCATCATGTTAGCTCTTGTAGCGGCAGTAGGCACTTTTGGGATACTAGCCCCAGGTGCAGAATATAGGATGAATAGGATAACATCTTTTATGAATCCCTGGGCAGACGCTAGTGGTACTGGTTATCAAGTTACACAGTCTTTCATGGCTTTTGGTTCAGGTGGTTTATTTGGAGTTGGTTTAGGCAATTCGAGACAAAAATGCTTATACTTGCCAGAACCCCAAAATGATTTTATATTTGCCATAATAGCAGAAGAATTTGGACTATTGGGGTGTGTTATCTTAATATCTTTGTACTTTTTGCTTTTGTATAGGGGGGCCCTTGCTGCTATCAGGGCAAAAGATAGCTTCGGGTGCTTTTTAGCCACAGGAATAATAACTGTAATCGGACTTCAATGTGTTATCAATATGGCTGTCGTTACAGGTACTATGCCAGTTACGGGGGTTACCCTTCCTTTTATTAGCTATGGTGGCTCGTCTCTCATCATAAACATGGCAAGTATGGGAGTTCTTCTAAATATAACAAGGCAAAATAATAAAGCTTTATAAATAAATTATGTAATTCATCTCTCCACTTTTTTAGGTTGAGAGATGAATTATTAGATTTAAACTCTTATAACAAATTGTAAAAAATTAATGAAAATTGATCGCATTAATGATAATATGTGATTTAGGGTGGTTATAATGAATAATGGGAGAATAAATAAAAATAAAAAGATAGTAAAAAAGCAAAATAATGTACTGGTGCTTAATAGAAAAAATGAGAAAAAAGTGAGAAGAAGGATTTTAACATTTTTATTTGTTTCTGTAATTTTAATCGTTATCTTTTTTACCTTAAAAAGCTTTAAGATAAAATATATTGAGTTTACAGGGGGTGAAAATATCAATGTAACTGCATTTGAGCCAAAGGCAAATGAATTAATGGGCAGGAACATCTTTATTGCAGATTATAATACAATAATAAAAGAAATATATTCTAATCCGTATGTCATGAAAGTATGTGTAAAGAGATCATTGCCTGATAAAATAAATATTGTTATTGATGAAAAAAAGGCTTTATTTTATATTTATAATGGTAAATATGTTATATTTGATAATCAAGGTATGGTATTAGAAATTGACAATCAAGTTAAAAATGGTATCATAGAAATTACAGGAGTTAATATTAAAGAAGATATCAAGAAAAATGATTATGTAAAATTAGACAAGCAGCATTTTGATGTAATTAATGAAATTTCTGACCTTTTTTTAAAAAATACAAGTGTACTTAAGCCATATAGACTAGATATTAGCAATCTTTCTGATTTAAGCGTATTCGTAAATGATATTGAGATTAAAATGGGTGATTTGTTTAATCTAAAGGAAAAACTCAATTCTGCATTTAACATTATAATTGAGGATAATCTTGCAGATAAAAGTGGCTATGTTGATGTAAGCAATTTGAAATTGCCTGTTTTTAATTGTAAATGATAACGAAAGGGGAAGATGTAATGAAATTAAAATCACAAATTGTAATTGGAATAATCCTCTTACTTTTAGGCTTTTTGCTTACAAATAGCATAAAAACATTGATAAGTTCAAGTGAGGGTGATGCCAGTACAAACAACAAAGATCTTCAAGCGTATATTTCTTCACTAGAAACCTTGAATGCCAATTTAAAAGAGAAAAATAAGACCCTTCAAGCTGACATTGACAAACTTAACTCTGAAAATGCACAAGGAAATAGTGGCTTATCTGATCTTTTAAATAAAATTCATAATTATGAAAATATCATTGGATTAAATGAAGTTCAAGGAGCTGGCATTTCTTTAATAGTAAAACCACTCAAAAATCCTTTGGGACAAGTTCAGAGCAATTTAGATTCCAATGATCTTGTAATTATTGTAAATGAATTGTGGCATTCTAATGCAGAGGCTATATCTGTTCAAGGAACTAGATTAACATTTATGACTAGCATTTTCTCTTCCGGGGATTTTATAGTCATCAACGATGACACTACTAGGATATCTGCATCTTCAGAAATAAAGATAGAAGCAATTGGAGACCCGGATAAACTTTATGCGTCTATGAAAATGCCGGGATTATTTCAGAATATAGCTACAAAGCTTATAATTGATGGACCTTATAAGGAAAATAATTTGATATTAAAAGGTTATGATGGTGCTTTAGATTATGAATATTTAAAACCTGTAGAAGCTAAGGAGTGATATTTTGATAGCTCTATTTGGACTGATTTTAGGTATAGTGTTAGGGATAGCAATTAATGTAAATATTCCAGCTGACTATTCTCCGTATTTTACTGCCATTTTGCTCATTTCTTTAGACTCAGTATTTAGTTCTGTTAGTTTGATACTAAAGAACAAGTTCAATGATATTTTATCATTGGTGTTATTTTTGGGTAATGTTTTTATTGGTATAATACTTATTTTATTGAGCAGTAGATTAGGAATTGATTTGCAATTTGCTCTATATGTTGTCCTTACTTTTAGGATAATTTCAAGCTTTTCTCAAATCATCAATTTAGGTTATACTAGATTTTTAAATAAGATTTCAAATAAAAGGAGTGTGAAAAATGGAAAATGTCAATAAGAAATTTATATTATTTTTTATCTTGTTTTTTATTGGCATATTCATAACTTTTTTTATACCAAAGTTAAACACGAGTGGATTATCTCGAGGATATGTAGGATATGATGATAAATTGGAATTAGAAAAAGAATATTATAATTTAAATAAAGAATATCAGAGGATGTTAAAAAATTATAACATCGCTAAAAATGCAGATATAGAAACTCAAATTAAAAGTAAAACTCAAGATTTAAATCAATTGGAGCTTTCATTAGGTTTGATTCCAGCCTGTGGCGAAGGGATAGAAATAACTTTAAACGATGCTGCTTTAAACTTTGGAGATATTGTCCAGATTCCAAATTTAGTCCATAATTATGATATTTTATATTTGGTTAATGAATTGAAAACTGCAGGTGCTGAAGCTATTTCAATCAATAATGTGAGAGTAGTTTATAATGCTGATATAATGTGTGTAGGTAATTTTGTGGGAGTTTCCGGTCAAAAGATATATGCACCCTTTGTAATAGATGCTATTGGGGATAAAACAGTCTTAAAAGAATATTTATATAGACCTGGTGGTAAGCTTATGGAATTTATGAGTGATTATAGAAAATTACAAGTAGAAGTGAGTGTAAAAGACAGTTTAACTTTAAATAAGTATATTGGAGTATTACAAGGGAATAATTTAAATATATACAAAAGCAATTAGCTAAATATTAATAAAACAAAGGATTTTAAAGATATATGTAGAATATAGAATGTAATGTATGAATATGAAATTATTTTTATATGGGAGAAAAAAATGGTAAACGTTAATGCAATTGATGAAATAAAAAATTATTTAAAACCTACAGATACTTTAGTATGTGTGTCTAAAAAGCAAGATATTGAAGCTATTATGAGTGCATATGAACTTGGAATAAGGGATTTTGGAGAAAATATTGTATCAGAATTCATTAATAAATATGAAAAACTACCAAAAGATATAAAGTGGCATTTTGTAGGTCACCTTCAGAGCAATAAAGTAAAATACATAATTGGTAAAACATTTTTAATTCATTCTTTAGATAGAGTTAGCCTTTTAAATGAACTGGAAGGATATAGCAAAAAACTAAAAATAGAAACAAATGCGCTTATACAAGTAAATATATCCAAAGAACCTCAAAAGGGTGGTGTGTTTTTAGAGGATATAGATGCTCTTTTAGAGGATATTGAGAAATGCAAGCACATAAAAGTAAAAGGATTGATGTCAATTGGCTCTACAGAATTAGAAAAATCTAAAGAAGAATTCATCGTATTGAAATTAAAATGGGACGAGATTAAAAAAAATGAATACAATAATATTAAAATGGAATATTTATCTATGGGCATGAGCGATGATTTTAAAATTGCATTGGAATGCGGAAGCAATATGATTAGAGTGGGAACGTATATTTTTGGTTCAAGAAATAATGTTTAGGGGGGATTTTAATGCCAAAGATATTTAATAGGTTTATGAACATGATTGGGGGGATAGAAGAAGATTACGAAGATGAGGACGAAATTGAATCTGAAAAAGATCAAGAAGAAGAAGAAATTAAGAGATTGCCTACAGCTCAAACTAAGCGAGGAAATAAAATAGTTAACATGTATGAGAATAATTATACAAAGGTGAGCATAATTAGACTAGAAAAGTATGATGATGCGGTTTTAGTATGTGACGATCTTAAATCTAGAAAAATAGTTGTATTTAATACTTCGCTTCTTGAGTCAAAAGAAGCTCAAAGGAGCATTGATTCTATATGCGGTGCTGCTTATGTTTTAGAAGCAGATTTTTCA
>WQUF01000386.1 GCA_009785875.1 Oscillospiraceae bacterium
TTAAGCTTAAATTAGATAAATATATATCCTTTCTCATATTCTTATCACCTTTACAATTTCTCCTCTATGAAGACCTTCTAAATTCTTATTGATAGATACAAACCCTGATGCTTGTGACATGCAATATATGCAATTGGACTTTGCCATAATAGGTTCAGCGAATATTTTCCCTTCTTTGTATTCTAATTTCACAGGTATGAATTCCTCTCTACCCTTAGCTTTATGATAATTTATAGAAAATTCTGCTAAGGTAAAATCCATATTTTCCTCTTCCATTTCATAGTTAAATTTTATGAATTTCTCTACTAAAGACTTATATACAAAAACAACAGCAAGTGGATTTCCAGGAAGTCCAAATATAATTTTATCATGTGCCTTGGCTACTATGGTTGGTTTCCCAGGTTTTATAGCTATGCCATGGCACAAGATTTCTGAATCTTCAATGGATGATATGGCTTCTATTGTATAATCTCTCTCTCCCACAGAACTTCCGCCGGATATTATTACTATTTCACATTCGGATAAAGCTGTTTCTAATGAATGCTTTAAGCTTTCCAGGCTATCTTTAATTATGCCATAAAAAAAACTTTCTGCATAATTCTTTTTAAGGAGAGAAACCAGAAGATGTGAGTTAACATCCCTAACCTGCCCACCTTTAGGAGTTTCATCATATGGTATGATCTCATCTCCAGTTGATATTATTCCCAATTTAACTTTTTTATAGACTTTTACTGATGTTATCCCACATGACGCAAGGGAGCCTATATCATAAGCAGTAATCAGCCTTCCTTTACATAGTAAAACCTCTCCTATAGATATATCTTCTCCTATAGATATGATATTCTGAAGAGGGGAAATCTGTGAATAAAAGATCACCTCATCATCTTGAATCACATCGGTATATTCCATCATAACGACAGCATCTGCACCATATGGAACCATTCCCCCTGTTGGAACATAGCTGCACTGATCTTCTAAAACATCCTTTAAACTCTCTTTTCCCATATGTATATCTTCAATCTTTTTTAAGATAACTGGCATGGATTCGCTAGCACCATTTAAATCATCGTGCCTAACAGCAAAGCCATCTACAGCTGATCTTCTAAAATCCGGTACATTGCATCCAGATACAACATCCTCTGCAAGGATCATCCCTTCAGATTCTAAAATATTCACATCAAAACTTGAAAAAGCCATCCTGCTTTCACTTAGGATTTTTAAAACTTCATCGATATCCAAAACTTTAAGCATTGTTACCACCCCTATTTCCTAATATTCTCCTGACGAGTTCATTTTTAGGATTATTAAAAACATCTTTCTTTTCACCTTTTTCAAGAACTTTCCCATTTTCTAAAAAAATAACGTAATCGGAGAGCCTTTCAGCTTCGATAAAATTGTGAGTCACTAATACTATAGTCTTTCCAATGGATTTTAAATATAAGATGAGCCTTTCAGCATCCACAACACCCTCCATATCCATATTTGTAGTAGGTTCATCTAAAAAAATCATATCCCTCTCAGATATCACAGCCCTTATCAAAGCGATCTTTGCCTTCTCACCTCCGGATAGTTTAGTCGCATTTTTATTTAAATAATCTTTGATATTAAAGTATTCCACATATTTATTTATTCTTTTTTCCATTTCATCATCTGAAAATTTTAAGAATTTAAGTGGAAGTTTTATATTATTTATAGCAGTATCGTTGAAGATATAGAAATTTTGGAGCATCATCGAAATATCCTTCTTGACCTGTTTTATGTCCTTTCCATCGTATGATATTTTTCCCGAATCAAAATTTAAGATTCCAGAAAGAGAAGCGAGTAAGGTGCTCTTTCCGGATCCATTCATGCCTAAAATAGTAGATATTTTATTATGCTCTATATATATGTCTTTTAAGTCCAGGACACATCTATCTCCAAAATTCTTTTTTAAGCTTTCAATGTATATGTTCAAAACTTCAATCCTTCAATCCCCTATTTTTTTTGCTCCAGCGTTTAATCCTAAATTTATTAAAAATGACAGCAAAAGCAGTACGCCTCCGATGATAAGAGCATTTCCAAAATTTCCTTTTCCAGTTTCTAAAGCTATATATGTGGTCATAACCCTAGTATACCCCTTTATATTTCCTCCTACCAGCATAACCGCCCCTACTTCTGAAATAGCCCTTCCGAAACCTACGGTGACTATAGATAGTATTTGCATTTTGCTCTCTTTGATTAAAATTTTAAACACTTCAAAATCATCAGCACCTAGACAATAGCAGTTTAGTTTTATCTCAGTGCCCACCTCTCTAAGGTAAGCATAGGTTAAAGATGTTACTATTGGTATTACTAATAGAGTTTGAGCTAATATCATTGCAGCAGGTGTAAACAATAAACTTAAGCTCCCTAATGGTCCCCTTCTGGAAACGAGAAGGTAGACAAGAAGACCCATCAAAACCGGTGGTGTATTGACGAAAATATTTACAAATTTAATTATCACAAATTTTATTTTAATTTCAGTATTCGCTAAAATAAAAGCAAATACCACAGAAATTACGCTTGCTATAAATGTTGAAGTGATGGAAACGAATAGCGATAAAAGCACTATGCCAATAAGCTCATTCATAGATCTAGCTTAATGGATTAGGATCTGGGTTAGTAATAAACAGCTGCTCTCCATATTTATCTACACCATAATTATTTATCATCTGAAGTGCTTTATCGCTGAACATCCATGCTATCCAAGCCTCTGCTTCTGATTTATTCTTTACACCAAGCTTATCATAATTGAGCCTAATAATCGAGTACTGATTGAGCAAATCTGGAACTTTTTCACATACAATTTGAAGGTCTAGTTTATCCTTCATAGAAAGATATGTAGCTCTATCTGAAAGAGTGTATGCTTTCATTTCATCGGTCATGATTAAAACGTCCCCCATCCCTTTACCAGCAGATACATAGAAGCTTTTTCCGGTAGGATCGATACCAGTAGAAGTCCAAATAGCCTTTTCCTTGGTTTCAGTTCCTGATCCATCTCCTCTTGAAACAAATTTTGAAGATCCATTTGCAAGAATCGTAAATGCTTCTTTAACATCATTAGAAGCTTTTGTCTTTATGCCTAGAGGGTCATCTTTAGGTCCAACCAATATAAAATCATTATACATGATCTGAATCCTCTTTGTTCCATATCCATCTGCCACAAATTTCTCCTCTTGAGATTTTGCATGTACTAGTAAGCAATCTGCATTGCCATCTTGAGCGAGTTTAATAGCCTGCCCTGTTCCAACTGCCACTACCTTTACAGCAATACCAGTATCTTTTGTAAATTCCGGGAGCAAATAATCTAATAAACCTGAATCCTGGGTACTTGTTGTTGTAGCTAAAGTTATGGTATTAGATGCTTCATTAGCAACGCTTTGAGCCACAGTAGTATTTGCTGCAGATGTGGTATTTTGAGTTGTAGCTATCGCAGCTGTAGTATTCTGAGTTGTAGCTACCGCAGCTGTAGTATTCTGAGT
>WQUF01000387.1 GCA_009785875.1 Oscillospiraceae bacterium
TAAAGAATTCATTTGTGGTAAATTTTCAAAGACTATGAACGAGAAGCTTGTTAAACAGCTGGTTAAAGTAAAGGTTAATAGAGAGCATATGCGATTCTATGTTAAGCACAATTTCTTGGATGGAGATATCTTGGAGAAAGTTACTGGAAAAGAATTAAGCGAACTTTTAACTGTGTAGTATAGTACAACTTAATATATGGGGAGACCCTGGTTTCTATTAGTGTCGAAATAAAAATCAAAAGTCCATTTTAGTCGAATAGGAGATGGAGAGATTAGTGTATAATTGAATCAGCGAAGAATAAATAAAAATGAGGAATATTAAAGAAATGGTAGAGAATTGGTAAAATGGTTTTTTTAAACCCTTGTGCACATTTTTATGCACACAAGGGTAGGGTAGGGTAGAAATTGGAGTTAAAGATCTAATTTTATTTAGTAAAGTTTATTGCAAAAAACTTTTTTAAAAGTTTAATAAAAACTATAATGGATAAAATCAATATTACTCCTAAAACCCTTGTTTTCATATTTAAATTAGAAAGGGTTGAAGTTAAATTAGTATATGCGATAGCTTTTCCAAATATCATATCTTTTGTAACAACAAATGGATCGGGTACGGGGTTGTTTACACCTTTTGTTCTTATGCTATCATCTTTTATTTCGATTACTTTATGGAGAACTATATTGTTTTCATAAAAGAAAGATGCTATATCATCAACTTTAATTTCTTTTAAATCGCATTTCTTTAATAGGACAAGTGCGTTTTCAAATATCTCTGGTTCCATACTTCCGCTTTTTACAATTACAGGCTTATATCCTAGAAAAGTTAAATTTTTCCTATCGCTAATTGTGAAATATGAAACAATATTTATGACAAAAACAATAAGCAAGGCTATTATAATGAGGTTTAATAAAATTTCTGCATATGGCTTTTGATTTTTATAAAATTCCTTTGAATTCTTAATCATTTCATACCTCTTTTATTTAAATGGTGTGGTATTTATTTATATAAAATGTACTTTTTTGAATTATGGGAGTGGATAATGTTCAAGAACTACGGTATCCCAATCAGTGAGATTAGTATTCCTATCTTGCATAGCTTCGACTCTTATAACAAAGTTATAGGTTTGATTTTGAAAACTATTATTATTTTCTCTGAGATATCGTAATTCATAACCATCCAAAGTTATTGTATTATTTGGAGCTATTACGGAAGATCCAGTGTCACCAATAATAGTCCAATTACCAGATTGTGGTATCCAACTATTATTAGTATCTACTTCTTCAACTCTAACACGAACTTTTGCAGCAAGAGTTCCTTGATTTTGAATAGTACCCCCAAAAACATATCTATCATCAGGAGCAACAAATGAGTCAACAACAGTAGAATTAGCATTATCTACATGTACAAATGATACTGGAGCTATAGCTGTAAGATCTACGCCTCCTGATGTATAAGTAGTTGAACCTAAATCAATATAATCAGTAAAAAGTGCAAAAGTTGTTCCTGCAATAGACATAAATACCAGTGCTAATAACACGATGATCGTTCTTTTTTTGCTATTAATTTTTCTTAAATGTTTCATTTTTTACCTCCAATAATAATTTTGCATTACATTTATAAGCCTTTATATTGATAGAATAATAGCTTATGTACTAATAAACTATATTAAGGGATTTATATAATGCATTATTTATTATTAGTTTTGATTTAAAATTTATGTGTGAATAAGCATATGCTTTACATGGAAGTTTTTATATTTATTGGTATATTTGTTAATAAATAGAAAAATTTTCATAATCTATGGTGTGGATAATAATAATGAAAAAACATAAATAATTTTTTGTAGGGGAAGGCTCCCTCTACTTCACAAATTCGCAAATAATAGCATAAAATAGAATAAAAAGAGGAAAAATACATACGTAATTTTAAATTTAGTTTTAGAGGTTTATCGACAAATGAAATATAAAAAAGCAAAAAAGATATCAATCATTTTTTTAATATTTTTATTCACAATTGAAATATTTTTGATTAATATAAATCAAAGAGAAGTGAAAGCAACAATACCTCCAGGGCAGTTAATTGGGAATGTCAAAGCTGTTTATGGTGGTCCAAAAGGCTGTATGATGTATCTATTAGAAGATGGTAAATTATTTGCAGGAGGAACACCAGTTGGAACAGGGCAATTAGGGACATTTACAACTGGTACACTTGCTGCAACTGAACGTGTTAATTTGACTAATGTAGCAGGTAATGTTGCAAAAGTTGAATTTGGGCATAAATATTCTATCTTATTAGATGATTTAGGATATATATATGCCACTGGTATTAATGATAGTGGACAATTGGGTATGGGGAATACCACAAATTTGACTATATTTACTCAAATACCATTGCCTCAAGGTGTAGTTATCAAAGATATTTCTGCCGGTGCAAGAACAGCATATGCTCTATCTTCAAATGGAGATCTTTATGCATGGGGATATGGTGGAAATGGTGAATTTGGAGATACAACTGCTGGAGGCGTTCACTCTACACCAATAATTATTGCGTCTGGAGTTATTCAAATTACTTCGAGCAAATCTGATGGAAATTATCTTTCAGATAGTTACAATGCAATTTATATAGTTAAAAATGATGGAAATTTATACGTTTCTGGAAGCAATGACTATGGACAATTAGGATTGGGTTCATCTAGTACCTATATAACGGCTTTTACAAATGTTCCCATGTTCAATGGATTAGGGATAAAGCAAATACAAGCTGGAAGCGCAACAGCGTTTGTGCTCTTAAATGATGGTACAGCTTATGCTTGTGGTGAAAATGAATTTGGACCACTTGGTGTAAATGCATCCAGTACTCCTGGCATAACAGCAGCTTTAAATACAGGGACTGGAAATGTAAAAACCTGGGCTCCAATGGTAATACCGAATGGTTATAGAATTGAGAAGTTCTTTAGATGCAGCACATCACAATTGTATCAACTTAGCGATGGTCATGTTTGGGGAAGTGGCTCAAATGATGCAGGTGATTTAGGGTTTTATAGTGAAAATAACGTATGGAATCCAGGAGCGACTCGGGATAAATACTTGATGATAAATATATGCACATTAGAGCAGGTAGATTTCAATGGAAATCTGGTTACATTAGCTCCTACTTTAGGAGGAGGTGGAACAGCAGCACAAAACCATACAGATTTAGCGATATACAATAATGGGTCAATTAAAGATCTAAATGGAAGCTTGAATGAAAGCTTTATGGTGGATTCTGCAGGCTATTTGCGAGTAACTTCAGACGTTGCAGATGCGGATACAAGTGCAGTTATGTATGCAGCTGACAAGGCTATAAATCCATCAACTCGCCAATTCCATAGGATGCAAACTTCCAGAAGATCTATAATGGATCCTGAAATAACTATATCTGGATATAATAGTACATCAACAGTATTAATTTCAGGAATTAATAAGGCGATACCGATTAATCCAACTACAATTACCATGGGTC
>WQUF01000388.1 GCA_009785875.1 Oscillospiraceae bacterium
TGAAAACCCATCTGATTTCATATCATAAAACCAAACCTTATCCGTTCCGCCGATACCAGTCTTTGTGAATATTAAAACTGCAGTTGAAACTCCGGCATAAGGTTTAAACACTCCAGAAGGCATGGAAATAATCCCTTGCAGCTGATGATTTTCCACCAATTCCTTTCTCAATGATTTATGAACATTTGAATTTCCAAACAAAACTCCATCAGGTACAATACATGCACACCTTCCACCAGTTTTTAATAGTCTTATAAAAAGCGCAAGAAACAAAAGCTCCGTTTTCTTAGTTTTGCACACGACTTTTAAGTTATCGTTGATGCTTTCTTCATCCACAGTCCCTGTAAAAGGAGGATTTGCAAGTACTACATCAAATGCTGAACTTATTCCATTGCTCTTTGATATGCTATCCACATACTCAATGTGAGGATTAGTAATGGAATGAAGCTGCAAATTCATAGTAGATATTCTAAGCATGGTTCTATCCATATCAAAGCCTGTAAACATTGTACCATCAAAGTGTTCCCAATCTTCTTTTGTCATTTCGCTTTCATAGTTACTTCGTATAAATTCCGCAGATGATACTAAAAATCCCGCAGTACCACAAGCCGGGTCGCATATTTTATCCTTTGGCGTAGGATTTAAAAGTTTTACCATCATCTCCCTTATATGCTTAGGAGTTCTAAATTGCCCATTTTGCCCTGCTGTAGAGAGTTTCCCAAGCATATACTCATAAAGATCTCCTTGTATATCTAAGTCTTTTATATCTTTTTCATATAAATCATCAAGACCTGTTATTATCTTTTGCAATAGTTGAGGTGTGGGTATGATGAATACAGCGTCCTGCATGTATTTTGCAAAAGCAGTTGCTTTTTCTTCATGCATTGTCTTTATAAAAGGGAAGACCTTTGTGCTTATGATTTCAAATATTTCCCTTGGGTCTTTAGTTTTAAATTTGCTCCAGCGCATAGATTGACCATCTTCATCTTGTGGAAAGGTTCTTTGCTCAGTTCCAATGCTCTCTCTTTCAGACTCCTTATCATCTAAAGAACGTATGAACATCAAATAAGTGAGTTGTTCAATAACCGTGAGAGGGTTTGTAATGCCTCCAGCCCATATATCTGTCCATATTTTATCTACTTTATTTTTAATTTCTCCTGTTATCATATGCTTTAATATTAATTAGCATCTCGTAAAGTTTCAACTTCTTCATGTGTTAAACCTGTAGCTTTAACTATTTGGTCAAGTGGTAAATTTATTAATAATAGATTTTTTGCTATAGTTAATGTTCCTTCTCTTTTACCTTCAGCTCTGCCTTCAACTTTACCTTCAACTCTACCTTCTTCTTTCGCATGTGTCAATGCTTGTGCTTCATCATGACGAGCTTTTGCAAGCATTCTATCTAACTCTCTAAATTCAGCAGAATTAGAAACTGTTTTATATGCTTCTATAGCCTCTTGCATTATACTAACCTCCAATTTTTTTATTTTTATTAAGTCTGCTTCTGTTTCTGCAGCAAATAGATGTAACAATAATTCTAAAAGGTTCTTTGGATCTAATCTTTTAGGCAACTTCATCAATTCGTAATATATCATAACCATTTTATCTGAAAGTGGCATATGACTTATTACTTCAAGAGGACGGAACTCTGTGTGATACTTCTTACAATCAAACTGATTGAAATTAAGTATACTTACAACTATTGTGATAGGTAAATCTTTATAATCTGCCCCCATTGTTAGTGCTGTAGAATATTCTCGAGACCAATTAAATAAACTACGCTCTACGAAGTTACCCTGATCCCTATTCTGAATTTCTAAGTTCACTAGCTGTCCATTTATCCTCATAAGAATGTCAAATCGACAAAACTTGGTTCCGAAGATCTCTGGTGGTATCTCAGTATTTAATATCTCAAATTGACTAATGCTCTCATATTTTATCTCGAGTAGCTCAGACATGAGTATTTTTAATAAATTTGGAAATTTTGTAAAGACCATCTTAAATAAAAGATCATTTTTTAATGTATACTTTAACTTTACCATATAACTATTCCTCTCAAGTTTATAAAAAAATTATATCATAAAATTGAGAAAATGTCCTTAGCTCAATTAGCAAAGTAGAGACATTTATTACGGATATTTGTTTATTTCTATTATATGCTTTTGCTATTTTTTTATGATTGTTTCTTTATTTTCTTCATTTAAATTTTTTTCAAGAAACATAGGGAATCCTCCTCAAAGTAGGTGTATTCTTTACTTTATAATATGAATAAGCACAATGTAATGTCAAGGATTACTTTCCAATTTTCATTGTTATTGTTCGCTACGATATAAGAGCCTACTTGACTCTAATTTTTACCCAATTACCCCCGTAGGTATGAAAAGCATGTTCTAAAAATATTCCAAAAACTTTTCTTCCATTTTATATGTATTTTCTCAATATTTAACAATCTTTTTATAATAAACAGCACACCAATTTCTCCATAAGCCTTTTCGATTTAGTTCTGCTTTTATCTACTTTTATGGACATAGATTTTTATTTCGACACTGTTCAAAATATAGGGTCTCCCCATCTATTCAGTTGTGTTTTATTAGACAGCCAATATTTCATTTAAGTTTTTCCCAGTCACCTTCTCAATTAAACTTCCATCTAAGAAGTTATTTTGAATATAAAATTTCATATGCTCTCTGTTAACCTTCACTTTAACCATATTTTCAAGTTTCTTTTCAGTTACTTTACCAGAAAAATTAGCATTGATAAATTCTTTAAAATCGATGATATTATTGAATAATTCCTTTAATGCATCTTTATTTACTGTAATTGTAACATCTGTGTTTTGAGGCACAAAGTCCTGTATAAAGTTTACTTTTTTCTCAATTTCATATATAGATGCCTTTGGATTTTCAATCAACACTTTTAATTTATGGACTGCATTCACATCTTCTAATTTAGTATTTTCTAATATATAGAGCTGGTTCTCATGGCTTAATCTTGCAAGCATCCTAGCTGGTCCGAGCTTTAATTTTTTCTCATTAACAAGTGTCATCGCTTCATTGCATAGCTTTTTAAGAGTAAGGTAATTAAACACTGTACTATCGCTTATAGACATCTGATTTGCTATTGTTTCTGCTATATTTATTTCATTTTTATATTTCTTAGTCCTTTGGATCAAGGCATATTTTTCCAGAATTGATTTAGTATATACTTCTTGTGATATTTTTCTATAATTTAAATTTACGTCAATTATTAAGCTTCTTTCAAAATATTCATCAATAGGTTCATCTAAGACGAAGCAGGGTACTTTTCTGAATTTTTCCTCTTTTTTAAATTTAAATATATTTTTAAGTGCTTGAAATCTTGAGTTTCCACTTATTATTGTGAAGACTTCATAATCTTTAGTTTTAACTAAGAGTGGTGTTACGATCCCAATTAACTCGATTGAGGACATTAAGTTTAACAGTTCTAATTTATCTGGTTTATCGAAGTAATCCCA
>WQUF01000389.1 GCA_009785875.1 Oscillospiraceae bacterium
AGGTCTTTGAATAAAAGGCAATCCTTCGACTTTCTACCTCTTGATGCAGCTGATGATGATTTATATAGCATGGGGAAAGCCATTGGAGATTCTTTAATAGCTATGCCTAAGTCTATAGAAAAGTCTACAGCTTTTATTTTAACAGAGGGCTAAAAGATGGAAGAGATTAAAGTAATCTATAGCTTTGAACTTGAGAACGGGAACACTCGTTTAGTTTCCATTAAAGATATGCGCAGTGATATTGATGAAGCCCAATTAATTGCTCTTGGAAATATGATGATTGACAAAGGTGGAGAATATAATGGATCAAAATTTGTAAAGCTCTTAAAAATTCAAAGAGTTGTTACAAATAAAGAGACATTTCTCATATAAACTCATGGTTAAATCCATGAGTTTTTTTACATATTTAATTTTTGTGATATAATATTTAAAGATGACATATGGAAATGAGGTGAACTGGAATGATTGGCTTTAACCGTGATATAAATGATGAATTGCTACAAACTCTATGCGGTCTTATAAACAACTGGGAGAACGAGGTTGTCGAGTTTAAACAAGCGACCAACAACTTTAAGCAGAACGATATTGGATGTTATTTTTCTGCAATCAGCAATGAGGCAAATCTAAAGGGCTTACAATATGGTTGGCTAATCTTTGGCGTTGATAATAAAACACGTACAATTGTTGGTACTGATTATCGTGATACGCATGGTCTAGAAATACTTAAACATGAAATAGCGCAAAATACCACAGGTGGAATAACATTTACTGATATATTTGAGGTATATGATAAGGATATGCGCATAATAATGTTTAAAATTCCTGCTGCTGTCACTGCAATGCCAACTGCATGGAAAGGTCATTGGTATGGTCGAGAAGGTGAGTCATATTCCCATACGTGTCATGTGGCGACTTTATGGTTCAAATGATATGGTCAAAGATTATACAGAATTTTACATACCATTTATTACTGTTGTTGATAAAGTTTACGCTAAAATCCGCAACCTGACTTATCGTTATATGCCAAACCAGATGACATTATTTCCAACAGAAACAAACCAATACGATGCGAGCTTACTTCGAGAACTACTTAACAATTGCATAGCTCATCAGGACTATACAATTGGTAGTAGGATTTATCTTGATGAATTTGAAGATGCTGTGATTATTTCCAATCCTGGTAGCTTTTTACCTGGTGATATACGCAATGTATTGAAACCTGGATATACTGCGCCATATTATCGTAATCAACTTCTTGCAGATGCCATGGTAAAATTTAATATGATTGATACAGTACAAATGGGAATACGCAAAGTGTTCAATATTCAACGCAACCGCTACTTTCCTATGCCAGATTATGATTTAAGTATACCACAAAAAGTTGCTGTGAAAGTCTATGGTAAGGTGTTGGATGAAAATTACACTCGTCTCTTGTTTGGACGAGGTGATCTTTCTCTTGAAACAGTATTCTTACTCGACCGTGTCCAGAAAAGGTTTATACTCGAAAAAGAACAATATAAATTACTCAAAAAGCAAGGTATTATTGAAGGGAAAATACCAAATGTCTACGTTTCAGCTACAATAGCAGAAATTATTGGTGAGCAGGCACAGTACACGAAAAATAAAGCGATGGATGATCAGTATTATATGGATTTAATAATCAATTATTTACAACAATTCAAAAACGGAACAAAGGCCGATTTTGTAAAGTTACTCGGCGATAAATTATCTGATGTGCTTGATAATAAGCAAAAAGGTAATAAGGTAAGATATCTCTTAGAAATTATGCATAAAAAAGGAATGATTGAACGCACTTCTGATAACAGGCGAACAGGTTCATGGCAATTAGCGAAAAAAAATGAGTTGTAATTTTTTTCTGCTAATCATAAATAGTATTTTATATTAAGTTGATTGCAATAAAGCTTGATATGTAGCACATTTTTCATTAGCACAATTAGCGAATATGATTAGCAGAATGAATTTTTTTCTGTTAATCATCTGCTAATTAAGTTATTTTAATATTGAAAGGAGTACTGATGGTAAGATGAATTTTATATCAATGAGAGATTTTAGAACACAAACAACTCAAGTCTGGGATAAGCTAGAGAATGACGAGGAAATTGTCATCACGAGCAATGGCAGACCTAAAGCATTTTTAATCAACATTCCTGAAGGTTTGTTTGATGAGATGCTATCAGGAATCCGTCTATATTGCCGCCAATACTCTCACTGATATTTATTATCTCATCGAGAAACATCTCAATTAACATGATCATTAGCGAAAAAAATTGAATTATAATTTTTTTCTGCTAATCATAAATAGTATTTTATATTAAGTTAATTGCAACAAAACCACATATATAGCGAATTTCTCATTAGCACAATTAGCGTAAATGATTAGCAGAACGAATTTTTTTCTGTTAATCATCAGTTTAAAATTTGTATAAAAAAAGCAAGCGCAAAACTATTTTAAAAAATCTTGCGCTAGCTACTATTACACTATTCATGTACTTTAAAAAATCTTCAGGAAACAATATAATATATTCTGTAATAGATGAATTAGAACTTAATTTTAAAAATCTCTTTTTTTAAGCAATGCCTGTATTGCGAGCAGTATTTTCAATTTGCATATTTTTGATTCGTTTCCAAATATTTTTCAAGTGCTATTCGCTCGTCAGAATCTAATTCAAGCATATACATATCTTGAATCTTATCAATGTTAGTCTTAGTCATATTGGCAATATCTTCCGGACTGACATTGATTACGATGGAATATCCATGTTTGTGTAATTCTTCGGCATAAGGGTTTTTGCGAGCCTTAGAAAAATCAGTAATTTCTGGTATATCACTTAAATCAATAGACATATCTTCTTTTCTATCCATCACATACCATCTCCATATAATTTTTTTTCCAGTTTTGTTGCTTTCCTTGCAGAGATAATCCGTATAACGGCATTTTCATCTCGATAACAATGGCATACTGTCAGCAAACGTAAATTCTGGCTTACACCTATGATATTGAAGCGTTCTTCTTCGAGGGAATGCTCTTCATCGTCAAGGAGTATGGCGTTTGGGTCAAGAAATACTGTGACAGCCTCCTTAAATGGAACACCGTGCTTTTCAATGTTGGATAAGTTTTTCTCTTTATCCCAATTGAATAGATTGTCGTACAATACATATGATTCAGTTTGCATAATTAACCTCGTGATTTATATAGCATTCAATATACGACTGTATATGTTTATTATATTCTGAGCAGACATTAAAAACAACTGTAAATTTTATATAATTCAAATCCATGAGTTTTTTTCACATATTTAATTTTTATGCATAGAATAATGTATAAAACTTTAAGGAGAATTTAAATGGAAAATAATATTTTGAAACCTATGTCTAACGTGGACTCATGTCTTGGAGATCTTCTAATGCCAACAGCTAGAATTAAAAACGACCCTGTTAAAGAAACCATTGAAACATTTATCC
>WQUF01000390.1 GCA_009785875.1 Oscillospiraceae bacterium
TTGATAAGGCAGCACTAGTTTTAGTCATCTGCATTAAGGATATTATCCCCTCTTGCATCCTAGCTCCACCTGATGTACATATTATTATAATCGGAAGTGCCTTCTTTGTTGCATATTCTATTGATTTTGTAATCTTATCTCCCACGACTGATCCCATGCTCCCCATTAAAAAATGATTATCCATTGCACAAATGACGCACCTATTATTATCGATTGTTCCCTCTCCTGTAATAACAGCCTCATGCATATTTAAACTTTCAGTCAAATATTTTATTTTTTCTTCATAACCAGGAAAATTTAATGGATTTGCAGTTTTCAGTTTGGCACATGTTTCTTTAAAACTTCCGGTATCCATTATCATTTGAATACGCTCTGTCGCTCTAATTTTAAGGTTATTACCACAATTAGGACATTGAAATGAATTTTTAATTATATCCGCTTTTACAAAAATTTTCTCGCATTTTGAGCATGTTTGGTTAGAATCGGATTTCGTTACAGCTTTCATATTAGAAATCAATAATTTTTTTCTCACATCTTTAAAGATGTTTAGCCACTCTTTTCTCTTTCCATATAAATTCATCTTATTTATTTCTCCAACTCTTTTCCATATAAATTGTTCATCTTACTTCTCCAACTATTTTTCCATATAAATTGTTCATCTTATTTCTCCAACTCTTTCATCAGTTTTTCTATAAAACCAGTATTGAAATTTCCTCTTACAAAGCCAGGATGATACATTATAAGGTATTGAAATTCGATATTATTCTGCACTCCATCAATTATCAATTCTTCAAGGGCTCTTCTCATCTTTCTTATAGCTTCAAGCCTTGTATTGCCATGAACTACAAGTTTAGCTATCAAAGAGTCATAAAATGGAGGAATTTTATAGCCATGGTATAGTATCGTATCTATTCTAACTCCAAATCCTCCAGGCAAAAGTAAACTAGTTATAGTTCCTGGACAAGGTCTAAACCCATTGCTCACATCTTCAGCATTTATCCTGCACTCTATAGCATGACCCCTAAACTCTATATCCTCTTGACTAAATTTAAGCTTTAAATTTGAGGCAATTCTGATCTGTTCTTTAACAAGATCTATTTCAGTAATCATCTCGGTCACTGGGTGCTCCACCTGTAATCTGGTATTCATCTCTATAAAATAAAAATTATTCTTATTATCTAATATAAACTCAATAGTTCCGGCACTTACATATTTTACATTTCTAGCAGCTAAGATGGCAGCATTTCCCATTTTTATTCTTAAATCATCATCAATAGATGATGGAGCTTCTTCAATTAACTTTTGATTTCGCCTCTGAATTGAACAATCCCTTTCGCCTAAATGAATTATATTTCCAAAATTATCTCCTAAAACTTGAAATTCGATGTGCCGGGGATTCATTATTAATTTCTCTATATAAACAGAATCATCACCAAAACAGGACATGGCTTCTTGCTTTGCAGCAAAAAAGCACTTCTGAAACTCATCTTCAGAATTTGCGATGCGCATTCCTTTACCGCCACCACCAGAAGAAGCCTTGATTAAAACCGGATAACCAATTTCAGAAGCGATCTTCATACCCTGTTCAATATCAACTATAACCCCGTCTGAGCCTGGTACAACAGGTACTCCTGCGTTTTTCATTATTTCTCTGGCCTTTGATTTATTCCCCATATTTTCAATACACTCGCTATCTGGTCCTATGAAAATAAGCCCCGCTTCTTTTACTTTTCTTGCAAATTCAGCGTTTTCTGATAGAAAGCCAATTCCAGGATGTATAGCATCGCATTCTGATATAATAGCAGCACTTATGATATTCTGAATATTTAAATAACTTTCACTGCTTCTATTTCCTCCAACACAAAATGCTTCATCAGCTAATTGAACATGGAGGGATTCTTTGTCTATAGATGAGTAAATTGCAACTGTTCCAATACCCATCTCCTTGCATGTTCTTATTATTCTAAGTGCAATTTCCCCTCTATTTGCAATAAGTATTTTTTTCATCATATCTAAAACTCCTATTTATGTATTGCAAAAATAGGTAAATCAAACTCTAATATGTCCCCATCATCAACGTATATCTCTTCGATAATCCCATCACAAGGTGATTTTATCTCATTCATCACTTTCATAGCCTCTACAACACATAGGGTTTGCCCTTTTAAAACTGAATTACCTAATTCAACAAACGGTTTTAAACCAGGACTAGTTGAAGAATAAAAAGTCCCAACAACTGGTGATTTAACTATTTCAATATCTTTTCTAATTTTTTCATTTTTATGTATTACCTCTGAAATAGGTTGATTGTCTTCAAGTGCTAGAGTATTTTCATTAAGACTCGTATTTTCATCAAGATCGTAGTTTTTATTTGAAGTTTCTTTTTCTAATTCAATTTGAAAATTATCATAGATTATCTTTAGTTTATAAATATTTGATTTGGAAAAATTATCCATTAAATCGTTGATAAATACTTTATCCATAAAATTCTCCTTGTTAATAGTATTATATTAAAAAGGGTACCTTAATGTACCCTAAATTTGAAGCCTCAGATCAATATAATTAATTAAATCTGAAACAGTAACAATATTAGATGCTTCATCATCATTTATTTTAACTCCAAATGATTCTTCGACTTCAACCATCAGTTCAATGGAATCAAGAGAATCACACCCAAAATCATTTAAAAACTCAGAATCAAGTTTTACTTTTTGTTCATCGATCTTTAAAAAATCAAGCAATATATCCTTTACAGTATCTTGAATCTTCGCAATACTTTGAACCATAAAAATTCCCCCTAAAACATTTTCCTTAAGTTTTAGCATATATATAAATAATAGCTAATGACCTATTTTATCTATTTTAGTCTACTACAGATATTATGAAATTTTGTAAATTTATCCTTAATGATAGCATTTATGATTTCAACCAATATATTAATAAACATAGATTGCTTTGCTTATCTTTAAATAAATTTTAATACTTATATATATTTCAACATAAATTTACCATATACTGATACAATTGTCCATATTATTTGCATATAATTTACATTTTATTCAAAAACTATTTAATTAAAATAGATATATCCATCAATTTTTTTATGGTTCTGTTAATGTTAAAAGCTTTTGGATATAAATTTTCTTTTAATCGTTCATTATTATCATATGAAGATTGTCACCTAATTGATTATACTTTCATATTAATATAAAATATTAGTAATATTAATTTAAGGAGGATACTATGTTCGATAATAAGTCTATCAAAGATTCTATGACAGTAAAGCTTACAAGAGAAGATATGGCTCAAGAACTTAATTTTGATAAAAAATATAGACGTGCACCTAAAAGAGCTATGACACTTTCAAAAAATGAAATCAAACTCGCTGTAAAAAATGCTTTGAGATACATCGAAGAAGAGTTTCATGAGGAATTAGCAAAAGAATTCTATGACGAGCTCATGAATTACGGTAGAATATACGGCTATAGATTTAGACCTGATGGAGCTATTTTTGCAAAACCTGTGGATGAGTACAAAGGGAATTGCGTTGAAGCAAAAGCCTTTCAGCTTATGATTGATAACAATTTGGATTTCAATGTGGCTCTCTATCCTTATGAACTGGTAACTTATGGCGAGTCAGGTCAGGTATGCGCAAATTGGATGCAATACAGATTGATAAAAAAATACCTTGAAGTTTTAGACAGGAATCAAACTCTGGTTGTAGCATCAGGTCATCCTGTTGGATTATTTCACAGCAGTGAATTATCCCCTAGAGTTATAATAACAAATGGTTTGATGGTAGGCATGTTCGATGATATAGATAATTTTAATAGAGCTGCAAGCCTTGGAGTAGCTAATTATGGACAGATGACAGCCGGTGGATGGATGTACATCGGTCCACAGGGAATAGTTCACGGTACTTATAACACCATTTTAAATGCAGGAAGACTTTTTTTAGGGGTTCCTCAAAATGGAGATTTGACTGGCAAACTATTCGTAACATCAGGTTTAGGAGGGATGTCTGGAGCTCAAGGAAAAGCATGTGAAATCGCTAGAGGAGTTTCCATAATCGCCGAAGTTGATCTATCCAGGATAACCACAAGGTATGAACAAGGATGGGTTAACGCACTTTGCACTTCACCAGTAGAAGCCTTCAATAAAGCTTTTGATTCTTTAAATAAAAAAGAGCCTATTGCAATAGCTTTCCATGGAAATATAGTTGACCTGCTTCAATATGCAATTGATAACAACATCCACATCGATCTTTTATCTGATCAGACTTCCTGTCATGAGGTATATAGCGGTGGATACTGCCCATGTGGAATAAGTTTTGAGGAAAGGACACATCTTCTTTCTACTGATAAGGAAAAATTCAAAGAGCTTGTCAATATCACTTTAAGGAAGCACTTTGAAGAGATTAAAGTCTTGACTTCAAGGGGAACATATTTCTTCGATTATGGGAACTCTTTTCTGAAGGCAATCTTCGACTCCGGAATTAAAGAGATCTCTAAAAACGGCATGGATGAAAGAGATGGATTCATATGGCCAAGTTACGTGGAGGATATATTAGGGCCAGAATTGTTCGACTTTGGATATGGTCCATTTAGGTGGGTTTGCTTATCTCTTAAAGATGAGGATCTGGATAAAACCGACAAAGCTGCTATGGAATGCATAGATCCTAATAGGAGATATCAGGATTTAGACAATTATAACTGGATTCGCGATGCAAAGAAAAACTCTTTAGTGGTTGGGAGTAAAGCTAGAATTTTATATCAAGACGCTTCTGGAAGGCTCAATATTGCACTAAAATTTAATGATATGGTTCGCCGTGGAGAAATTGGACCAATAATGATGGGAAGAGACCACCACGATGTTTCTGGAACTGATTCTCCATTTAGAGAGACTTCAAATATTAAAGATGGATCAAATGTGATGGCGGACATGGCAATTCATTGTTTTGCCGGAAATGCTGCAAGGGGCATGAGCATGGTTGCCCTTCATAATGGTGGAGGTGTTGGAACAAGCAAAGCCATAAATGGTGGATTTGGATTGGTTTTAGATGGATCGGATAGAGTAGATGAGATATTAAAGAATGCAATGCTTTGGGATGTTATGTCTGGAGTTGCAAGAAGATCCTGGGCTAGAAATAAAAATGCCATGGATACAGCTATAAAATACAATGAAGATTATAAAGGTAGAGATCATTTGACCATCCCTTACGTCGCTGATGATGCGTTAATAGATAGGATCGTAGGTGACTAAATGCCAAAACTGATAGTGTATAATATTAGAAGGTTATATGGAATAAATGATTCAGGTATTAAAAAAGGTCACAATTTAAATTCTATCGATTATATAGATGATGCGTATATAATCTGCGAAGACGATAAAATCATTGAGATTGGCTCTGGAGATATATATAAAAAATATTCAAATGAAAATGTAACATTTTTAGATGCTGAAAATAAAATAGTTGTACCTGGTTTTATCGACGGTCACACACATCTTATACATGCTGGTTCAAGGGAACACGAATTCATAGATAAAATTAAAGGCGTTCCCTATCTGGATATTTTAAAAAATGGCGGTGGAATACTTAGCACTGTTAAAAAGACGAGAGAGGCTTCCTTTGAAGAACTTTACAATATAGGATACGAAAATTTAAATGAGATGCTCTTAAATGGTGTAACAACTGTTGAAGCTAAATCTGGCTATGGTCTGGATCTTGAGAATGAATTAAAACAATTGAGAGTAGCTAAAAAATTAAATGAGGATCACCCTGTTGATATAATAAGCACGTACCTTGCTGCTCATGCCACTCCTTTAGAGTATACAGATAGAAAAGATGAATACATAGATGATTGCATAAAATGGTTAAAGCTCATTAAAGATAATGATTTAGCAATATTCTGCGATATATTCTGTGAAGAAGGAGTTTTTGACGTAAATCAAGCTAGAAAACTCTTCAGCGAAGCTTTAAAATTAGGACTTAAATTAAAAATACACGCTGATGAAATATATGATATTGGAGCATCGAGGCTTTGTGAAGAATTTAAATTGACTACAGTGGATCATCTCCTTGCTACCAGTAAAGAAAGCATCAAGGCAATTGCAAAGATGAATACCATAGCAAATCTTTTGCCTTTTACATCATTTTCTCTTTCAAAGCCATATGCTAGAGCTTATAAAATGATAGATGAAAATGTTGCAATTGAAATATCCAGCGACTTCAATCCAGGAAGTGCACCAAACAACAATTTTGAATTGGTGATGCAATTAGGGGCAATAGGTTTAAAGCTCACTCCAGTTGAAATTTTAAATGCTGTCACAATAAATGCTAGCTATGGAGTGGATAAAAATAAAGAGATTGGAACCATTGAAAAAGGCAAAAAGGCAGATTTTTTGATTTTAAATTGCGATAATTTAGAATATTTCTTCTATAGAATGGGGAAAAATCATATAAAACATGTGATTAAAGATAGTATTATAGTTTATGATAAGCAGAAAGGATTTGGAAAATGAAGATAGTTCAATGCGTACCTAATTTTTCAGAAGGAAAAGACAAAGAGAAAATAGAGAGAATAGTGTGTACTTTAAAATATAAAGAAGGATTTAAACTTGTAAATTATGAGCCTGATCCAAATTATAACCGCACTGTAGTTACCTTGATCGGAGATCTATATGCTATAAAAAATGCTTTAATACCATTTGTAGAAGTCATCGAAAGTGAAATAGATATGAATCTCCATAAAGGTGAACACTTGAGGATGGGTGCTTTAGACGTGCTCCCATTTGTTCCAATTAACGATGTTACAATGGATGAATGCATTGAAGTCTCTAAAGAAATTGGAAGAGAAATTGGTGAAAAATTCAATATACCTGTTTACCTATATGAAGAGAGTGCGACTTCTCCTGACAGGATCAACCTTGCAAATATAAGAAAGGGAGAATTTGAAGGGCTTTCTAAAAAAATGGAGGATCCTCTTTGGAAGCCCGATTATGGTCCTAATGAGCCTCATAATACTTTTGGAGCTATTGCAATAGGTGCCAGGAATCCACTCATCGCTTTTAACATAGATCTCGATACAGAAAATGTGGAAATTGCTAATACTATTTCAAGATATATAAGAAACCTCAATGGCGGGTATAGGTTTGTGAAAGCAGCTGGAGTTAAACTCTATGATAGGAATATTTGTCAGGTTACCATGAATATTACAGATTACAAAAAGACTGCAATGTATCGAGTATTTCAAACTGTTAAATTTGAAGCTTTAAGATATGGAATTGATGTTAAAGCTTGTGAATTAATAGGTCTTGTTCCTTTAGATACTTTGCTTCTAAGTTTGGAATATTATTGCAATTGTTCGGGAATAAATATAAAAGCTTTTGAATTAAAGGAAAATTACTCTTTTAAAGTCATAATTGAGCAGCTTGAGAAATGCATGGGGTTATATGGATTTAATGAGACTAAAATTATAGAATACTATATTTAAATTAGGGGGGTTACAATGGATTTAAAATTAAATGAATATATTAGAGAGGTTAGAAGTTCTAATCCTACACCAGGTGGAGGAAGTGTATCGGCTTTAGGAGGAGCCCTTGCATCATCTCTTGTCATAATGGTAAGCTCTTTAAGCAAAAGCAAAAAAATATATAGACAGACCTTAGAAGATGATGTTAAAAAAGCTTATGATGAAAACCTGGAAAAGTTAACTAAGTTATCAAATAGATTAGCAAGTTTAGTGGAACTCGATTGTGATGCATTTAATAAAGTGGCAAATGCATATAAGATTTCAAAAGACAACAATAATCGCGATATTCAGATTCAAAACAGCTTAAAACAAGCTTCTGAAGTGCCTCTTGAAACTTGTAGCACTATTTTAGACAGCATTAAGCTATTATACTTTTATATAGATAAAACAATTCAAAGTGCTATAACTGATCTTGGGTGTGCTTGTGCTCTTTTCCACTCTTCCTTTTATGGAGCTTCTTTGAATGTTAAAACCAATCTGGAGAGCATAGAAGACAAAGAGTATGTCAATTCAACCTTGGAACAGCTGGAAAATATGGAAAATGAAATGTATAATGTTGAGGGGAAAATTTATAGTATTATTAAGGGTGTCATGAAGTACTAAAGTTGTTATGCGTTATATAGATGTTTTTGGAGGACTCAGGATATGAATGAGTTAAGTAAAGAAAGTATTAAAATAGATAGTCGAGAATATGTGGATCCAGTAAAGGAAGTAATAAATGGAAAAACTTATATTATAGTTAATACAAGTTTTATTCATTCTCATATAGTAACTAGTTTAAGAGATATTTTCTTTTTATATTTTTATAATAAAGGAAACACACAATGTCGGGTATTTTCAGAAGGATTAAATATTTATTTAGATAAAGAAGATGAGGATACTTATGTGATTCCAGATGTTGCTATTATTTGTGGCGATATTAAGATACAAGGAAATGGATATATAGGAGTTCCAGAATTAATTGTAGAAGTTTTATCAGATAAAACAAGAACTAAAGATAAAGGACTTAAGTTTAGATTGTATGAAAAAACAGGTGTAAAGGAATATTTTATAGTAGATCCAAGAAGCAAAACTATAGAGCAATATATTTTAAAAGATGGTAGTTATTTTTTAGAACCAGTAATTATAATTGATTTAGATGAAGTAGAAAATGATAATGAAAATTTTATTATGGAATCTAAAGTTTTTGAAGGTATGAAAGTTGATTTTAATAATATTTTTAAAGTTTAAGTATAGTTAATACTAGGGCTGTTGTAAAAACACAGCCCTTTTTTATTTACTTTTATTCATCATCCCAAGATCTATACTGTTGTGGAGATTTACCTTTAGATTCAACTATTTCAGCATCTATAGGAAATGGTGCATTTTTATCGATCTCTTTTACAACTATATCAAATTCCCAATTATCTCCAAAATCAAAAACATAGTATATTCTGGCACCTTTATAGAGTTCTAAATCCCCAATTGTAACTTTATCCGATGTAATTTCATCCTCACCAAAAAAATCTTCTCCCCCAAAAGGGCAACCTTTTATTTCTCTTCCAGTTTTTGAATTGCCATTTATATAAAAAGCATATAAGTGATCATCGTCAAAATCAAATGCCGTTTGAATCGCATTATGTAGATCCTCCAATGTGTGTTCATGAGATAAACGTATCGTTCTCCATGTATCACTTTCATATTTTAAACTGACTTTAAATAAATAAGCACCGCTCCTGTCGATTAAAACATCAATTGGATCGACTGTTTTATTTACATTTTTATTAGGAAAAATATTCTTAAAAACGACAAATGGATTTTCCTCAGATAAATCAACTAAATTTTTACTACCTTTCAAATTGCTATTTTGTATAAAATATCTAAAAATATCATCATTTATATATTTATATGCCTTTTTTTTGAGAAATGAACCTATCTTAATACCAAAGTCA
>WQUF01000391.1 GCA_009785875.1 Oscillospiraceae bacterium
TTCCGTCCTATAGCATCTATTCTTTTCCAAATAATCCGATTCTTCCCCATATTCTTTAGAAATCTCACTTAAAAGCTCGTCTTGAGATTTATGATTTAAAATTGCATAGCGAATACCGTCTATCATAGCCATTAACGTGCTTGCGATGACTAAATATGTATTCGATCTTGCACAAGGTGATCTAAGTTCAAATCTCGTTGCAAGTGGATCTACCATATCTCTAATGAGTCCAATTAATACAGTCCTATTCCTAGATGGTGCAAATGGGCTCATACCTAGTGATGTGACAATGCTGACAGGTGCTTCAAACCCGGGTTTTAATCTCTTCAAAGCATCGATAGATGGTGCCACAAAAGGATCTATGACTTCATAATTTTTTAAAATACCCATCAGCGATCCAAATCCCATAGGAGTGAGATATCGTTTGTTCTTTGGGGAAAATAAATTAACTGTTTTGCCGTTTTTTAATTTTAAAGCTATGCCGATGTGAAGGTGCTCTCCACTTCCGGCTACTCCATCGAATGGTTTAGATTTTATGCTTACATCTAAAGCATTTTTCCTAAACACTTCACGAACGAGCTGCCTAACAAATATTTCATTATCAGCACACTCAAGATCACAAGTAAATTTCCAGTCGATTTCAAGCTGCTCTACAATTCCATCTAAATCCCCATTATCGCAAAGTTTAGCTCTAACGCCGCCTACCTCTTTATGACCCATCTCCGGCTCGAGCCCATATTTTTCCATGAGAAGCAAGGATTCTTCAAGAGCACATCTTACAGATCCACGAGTCCTATTCCAATATTGCTCTTTTAGCATTTGAGAAGTAGTCAAAGCTTCAATTTCAATATTCTCATTTGGTGTCTTCACCCAAAATTCAAATTCCGTTGCACAAGTTATATCGATGTCGGAAATATCATCATAATCAATGTCAAACTCACATAATACATCGGGATTATCCTTAAATAAATCAAAGAGAGTTTCTTTAAAAAACTTCGATGCTCTTTTTAATATAGACCTGGAATCAACATATTTATTGTTGTGCATCAAAAAGCACGGGATTAAAAGGGTCCCTACAGGTTTTAATTCGCCATTTATATCGATTTTAAATTGATAATTATAATCTACAAACCAATTTACTAAAGTATCTATAACCATATCGAGTTTTGCATTATTGAGAGTTGCAATTAATGGCAAAACAACAGATGAACCATCTGTTTGAGCTATATAGGTTGACATAAATTTATCGATATTTTTTAAAAACAAGCTCACAGGAATTTTTGAATCCGTATCATTTCCATACAGGTCCACACTTAAGGTGGATACAAACTTTATCTCAGGATGAGAATTTAATAAGTTTACTATATTCTCTTTAGAAAGCTTTTCTTTAGGTATAAAGTACAATAAATCATTTATCAAATAAATTCCTCCAGAAAATAGAATAGAATAATATATTTTATCATAAATATTTTAAAAAAAGAACATAAAAATATTATTAGGGGTCATTCATTTCTTGCAATGAGTTAAAGAATTGGTTATAATAAAAATAGAAATAAAATATGCGCTAGTAGCTCAGTTGGACAGAGTAGCTGGCTACGAACCAGTTGGTCGGGGGTTCAAATCCTCTCTGGCGCACTTAATAAAATACTGCAAGCTTAAGTTTGCAGTATTTTTATGATAATGAAGAAAATGTTTCTCCATTTTTTTATATTATTTAACAATTATATCATATTTCTATAACAAAAAATTTATACTTAAATAGTATATTTATGCTAAAATAGAATATACACTTTTTATTTAATTTTAAAGAAATAGGAGGATTTTTTATGGAAAATGCAAAATTTATTTTTAAAACTACAGCATCAGGAGAATTCCATTTTAATTTTTTAAATGGTGAAAATAAAATATTAGGAACAAGCGAAAATTATAAGACCAAATCTAATATGGAAAGAGGAATTGAAAGTGTTCGCAAAAATTCCGAAATTGCAAGCTTAGAAGATCAAACAATAGAAGGGTTTTCAGCGCAAGTTAATCCAAAATTTGAATTATACATAGATAAAGCTAATGAGTATAGATTTCGCTTAAAAGCCAAAAATGGAGCAATAATCCTAGCGAGTACTAAGTTCGATTCAAAAGAAAACTGTATGAATGCTATAAAATTCATCAAAGAAAGTGCTTTAAATGCAGATTTAGAGCAGGAGAAACCAGCTTTAAAATCTTAAGGATTGTCAATATTATTTTATTTTTAATTATAGTAAATACTTTGACGTAATACGATAATTATATTTGCGAAAAATAAATATTATTGTTATAATTTCTTTGAAAATATTATTAGGAGGTCATTTTTTGAAGAAATTAGTATCTTTCTTTTCTTTAGTAATTTTATCTTTATCATTAACAGCCTGCGGTGCAAAAAATAGCAGTGGAACTTCATTTAATATCGGAAAACTTGATAACACTAACTATATAAATACTTGGATAAACATAAAAATCGAGCAAATGAGTGGTTGGGGGGTTATACCTGGTGATCAGCTTGGTCAAATGGTCTCTGACCCAAACAATGTATTAGTCGGATTAGATGATTCAAAAAATAATGATTTTATAAATGGAAATGCTTCAGCTATTTACCCAATTGGGTTTATAAATATAAATTCAAATGCTAACCTGATAGTTACAATTGAAAAAGCATCATCTAATTCAAACGAAGCTGTAAATAAGTATGTTGATGATTTAAAAGCTCATCTAAAAGATCTGGAATCTCAAGGTACAGTTTTTACAGTGCAAGATCCGAAGAGTGCGACAATTGGTGAATTCCAATGTACTGAAATTGTCACTGAAGCAGATTTTAGCGATTCAAAATTAGTACAAAATTATTATTTAAAGCCTAAAGATAATTATTTATTTGTTTTGATGACAACCTCTCCTTCAGACAATGGGACAAACGATATCAATGATTTTTTAAACAATATTAAAAAGGCTCAATAATAAATATAAATGAATAGCCTATGACTCATTTAAATAAATTTTTTCTTATCCAAAGCTATAATTATTTCTCTATAAAAATTTTTTTGAATATTTTTTAGAATAAATGATTATAATAGTATTAATGAATACAACATATACTGCAAGTAGAAAGTTAAAAACCATAATTATTTCCCTACAAAAAATTTTTTTGTATAATTTTTAGAATAAATGATTATAATAGTATTATAAATATAGATACTGTTTTCCAACAAAACTAGTTTCACGTTATTTTAAAACAAAAAGAGCAGGTCTCGGGAACCTGCTCTTTTGTGCTTACTTGAAGAATGTAACATATACTGCAAGTAGAAAGTTAAGAATCATAATTATTTTTCTAAAAATTTTTTTGAATAATTTTTGGAATAAATGACTATAATAGTATTAAATAATATAGATACTAATTTTTAGCAAAACTAGTTTCACGCTATTTTTAGAAGAACAAAAGAGCAGGTCC